>JBCCVV010000049.1:0-32679 GCA_039194925.1 Bacteroidota bacterium | reverse complement strand
AAGATTGGTGATCTTACTATTTTCCTGGAGCAGTTTTAGAATTTTTAAGTCGATTTTGTCCATCTTATTATCTGACATTAAGATTATATTTAATACAAGAATAAAATTTGCTAATAAACATAAAATTCTTGTTACAACGAATTTTATTTTTGCAAATATAGAGTTATCTGTGAATTAATTTTAGAATTTGCATAAAATTAGAAATTATCAACAAGAAATGATCCGCGTAGAACTACCTCTTATTTCAAATACTTAGATCTACAGGCTCTTAGAGCTTACAACAGCAAATTTCAAGAAGAAAAGTTAACAAATATTTTACTTTCCATTCATTGAGACTTGTATTGTAAAGTTATTAATCGTAATATTGCAATATATAAATGAATCATGGGACTGACTAAAGAAGAAATATTTACCAATGAACAAAACTACATTGCCTCTATAGCAAAAGTACTGGGCCATCCGGCGAGGATTGCCATTCTGGAAAATTTACTCAAAAAGAATACTTGCATTTGTGGTGACCTTGTAGAAGAAATTGGATTGGCACAAGCCACCATCTCCCAACATCTCAAAGAACTAAAACGTATCGAGATCATTCGTGGTGAAATAGAGGGAACTAAAGTATGCTATTGCATCAATCCAAAAAAATGGAAAGAGATTCGCTTGCTTTTTGATAAAATGTTTTCGGTCTTTACTGAAAAAAATGGTGAATGCTGCTAGCTTATTTTATCACAGATTTTAAAATCATTTTAATAAATACAAACTCAAAATGAAGTTATCAGAAGTAAAAACAAAATTAGAAGGTATAGGAGAATTACGATTCAAATTGCCGGATGGAGAATATGTTGCTCCTCACTTTCATGTGACTGAAGTAGGTCAACTATCAAAATCCTTTATCGATTGTGGAGGTGTTATCCGACACGAAAAATCCGTTTCTTTTCAACTGTGGGAAGCAAATGATTACAATCATAGACTGCATCCTGAAAAGTTGGATTCAATTATTGACTTATCCATAAACAAGCTTGGAATAGAAGACTCTGACGTGGAAGTGGAATATCAAGGACTGACAATTCAAAAATTTGGTTTGGATTTCAAGAATGGTGAATTCCTACTTACCACCAAACAAACCGATTGCCTGGCCAAGGATAAGTGCGAGGTAGAACTTCCTAAAGTAAAAATTAACATATCGGAACTCGCAGCAGAAAATTGCTGTACGCCAGGTGGCGGTTGTTGTTAAAAGATTGGAAAGATATAATAAGATTGAAGAGGTAGGTGCAAAATTTATCTCTCAATCTCTTTAATTAACAATCTTTAACAATCACTCTAATCTCTTTACCATAGTCACGCCACCCCGGAATCTACATCCAATTCTGCCCGCTTGATATGATCATTGTCAAACACAGCCATTAATTCCTTATCATTATTAAAGAGACTTCTTCGGGCTGCCTTCCATTTTTGTACGCGTTCTACCCCATACATGTCGAATAAACGTTCCTTACTGATTCCTGAATTTTTTGACCAATGGAATGTATACTTGATACTCTCCTGTTTGAGCTTACTGACCAATTTATTTTCAAATTGTGCAAATTTACCATCATTCACCAAAGCAAATTCGAATACTACAGATCGTGAACCCAGATATGTAAATCCGAAGGTAGCTCGTGACGCTTTTACGACTCGCGCCTGACAAATAGAAGGTAATTTTTGTTCTTTAACGACCTCGACAATAATCTCAATCATCCTTGCCGCATCTTCAATACCCACCGCTATTGCAGATTCAGAATACCCCTCCAAATACGTTATGGTAGCGGTATACAATTGGCCTGAGGAACCTCTGACATCCGATAGGATTGAATTTTTTTTATATTCTTTATACTGAAATTTTGACTTCCAGGCCGCCGATAAGAAAGGCAATCGCAGCAAGAATGGAGGTGTCTTGTCACCCGGTGCATACCCTTGTTCATCGGTAATAATCCACAGCGGATCAGGCCCAACATGTCCCGGGATATAATCCTCTTTTGTTCCAATTACCAGGACAGCTTGTTCCTCTTCGTCATAGGGATTGAAGATGAACTCAAAATGATGCAGATTTGAAGGATCGTTGTAATCCATATTGTTCAACTTCTGCTTTAGATTGGTGAAAGAGATATCCTGCATTGGCGGAAACTTAATGTGATAGATCGGCTCCGTCTCAATGGCCAACGCGGTGATCACACCGTATGCTCCAAAACTTACTAATGCGCTGTTGAAAATATCATCATTGCGAATCAATTTGGCGTCCAAATTTGTAATGAATCGATCATTAACGATGGGCTCACTTTCACGTTCTATCCATATGCTTTGCCCAGTTCCATTTACAAGTTGTATCCCTCGGACAAACTCAGGCATAGCTCCAAAATTCACAGCCGCACCATGTGTGTTCCCCGAAACGGCACCTACAATGGTCTGTCCAGCTCCAATTCCGGCTGTCCTAAGGGCCCTTTTAATGCCTTGTTCGTTTGTTTCCAATCGTTTATTTAATTCTGCCACAGACACACCACATTGCGCAAGAAGAATATAGGGTCGTTTTTCGACAGGATAACTGTCATGAAAGTTTCGATCCGACAAATCAAATATCTGATTGAGCAATTTGGTGTTAAGCATCCATTTATCGGTCAGATGAATATCAGTCAATGCCCATGCCGAACCAAGCGCTCTTATCTTTTTACCTTTTGCCTTGGCTTCCTGAATCAATGCATCGATATCTTTGGCCGCTTGTTTAAAAAATTCCATGCCCGACAATCTACCACTTGGTGAGCTGTTGTCAAGATCCATCATTTCTTCAAGGTTGGCTTCGAATGTGGTATGGATATTTCTCCATTTTCTAGGTCCTTTACGTACAATCATAATATTGGATTAATCAATTACAGGAATGGTGCCAGGAGTACATGGTTTTGCGCATTTCCAACTTATTTTGGAAGGTTCCCATATTCCTATGGTCAAAATCGTCGCTAAAATACTTCCAAAATTCTTCTCTACTTTTAATTCTTCCATATGAATCCTGTCGTCCCCAACCCGACAATTATCAACTATAACATCTTGTCGCAACGCGCCCCAAAAAAAAGTATTGACGCGTTTGCTTTCCCATTCAGTAGAAGGTTGATTCCCAGCAAGGTCTCCAGCCTGATATACATGAATAGTACTGCAACTGCTGTTTATAAACATGCAGACGATCACCATTAAGGCATAGATTTTTATGTGTCTTAACTTAAAATGAATTCTCATAATATATTTATTTACATGTTACTGTTTCTTAAAAGTATTAATTACTGTCATATCATTTTGATAGGATTACATCTTCCAATTGCTTACAATGTTTCACTAGTGCTCTTTCCCGTGCATTTGAAGGGATCAGCCTGTAAACATTATCTGAATTGGATATAGTGTGTGAATCCGAATTTCTTATTGAAAAATTAAAAACAGTTGTATGATCCAAATTGCCTTGATAAAAGTCTGAGAAGATTACATTCTTAACCCATAGATTAGAATTGATGGTCAAAACATTGATGGCTGTTTTGAAGAAATGATCTATTCTTTTATGTATTCCAGCACGCAAAGTAATCCATATAGTTTTTTGTGGTTGTCTAAAGTACCAAAAAGAAGGGAATATTTGAATTAAATGAGCGATTTTACGTACATCTACGCAGGAATTGCGTAAAATTCACAGACAATTTCCTTGAAGATATAATGGCTTTCCTAAATATGCTAAAAGAGTGTCACTCAAAATACGATTACAACCTTAAAGTGACTGATGGTAAACATTTGATCTTCTTTTAGGTAAAAATAAAGGTTGAGGAATTATTTTTGATCAATGCATAGATACCTATTCGCTTGGTTTGAATGATTCGAACACGTTTAGAGAATAGGCACTGTTTCTGTATCGAGTTACCAGCAGGTATTAGGAAACGGTTCATTCATTGATAGAATATTGGGAAGCAAATTGATCGATTTTTAATTTCGCGAAAATGGAAAAATTGAAATTATTTGCGCTTTTAAGCTTTTTTATGATCGGTACTTGCGTAAATGCACAGACCATGCTCATAGACTATGGTTCGACCTGGGCATATTACGACAACGGCAACACACCTCCGGATTCCAATGGGTTGGACTGGAACGATATCAACTTTGATGCTTCGGCCTGGAACACAGGTACGGCTCAACTAGGATTTGGTGATGGAGACGAAAGTACGACACTAAATTCAAGCGTGAATGCCGCATATTTTAGATATAGCTTTGATGTGCCTGACCCTGATTCATTTGATGAGCTTGACTTGGAATTGATCTTCGATGATGCTGCAGTTGTATATTTAAATGGTACGGAGATATGGCGGGTCAACTTTCCACCAGGACCAATCACTTATTCATCTTTTGCTGCCGGGCAAAGTCAGGAAAATGAATTGACAACCAACACTTTTAATAATAACCTTATTGTAACAGGTGACAATGTAATTGCTGTAGAAATACATCAACATAGTGCCACGAGCACTGATATTAGTTTTGACTTATACGCCTTTGGTGCAGTTACTGCAAAAAGATAAAAGACCCTTAAAGATGACTTTTTAAACAATTTATGCTTTCGAGTAAAATACTAAGATCGCCAAAACTCAATTCTCAACTCATTTTTTTTGAGTATGATTTAATAAAGGAATCTTCGGGTTCCTTTATTTTTTTAAATTTTCATTTTTTAAAGAACTACTTACACCAAGTCTGAATCCCGATATCCTTTTTTAGGGGTGTATAACTCTTCCCTATCCAATTCTCTCAGTTCTAATTCGTCGTCCATGTAGTCATCCGGATCTTTTCCCATAGCAATCAATTCTCTGCGTATTTCCTTTTGTTCCCAATCACTTGTCTTGTTCGACGCCGCAATTTTTATTCCTTGCAACACCATTCCAAATCCCCAGGGTACAATTGCCCACAGGCACCATAAATAACTTGGGTTAGTAAACACATTGACAAAGATTAGGAACAAACTGATGACTACATAAGACGTCAGTTCTTTGAAAAATTTCTTTTTGGCTTTGACTCTTTTTTTTGCTTCCTTATAGGCACGGTCCATTGTAGTTGAAATTTTTGTTTATACGCTCTTCAATATTAAGATTATAATCAAAAAATATCGAAATTATCGACATAAATATTTAGATTTTAGTCAAACGTCTAGACTCATCCAAAAGTATATTGTTCTTAAATCGAAAGGCCGTTCATCTAAATTTAATCATAGATCAAATATTTAGTTCTCTTCAATTTGAATTGCTCCAATCCCTCTCGCCAACTTTCACGTATCTGCTCTTCCGTCCATTCTTCCTTTATCTGTTTTCTTAGCGATTGAGTTCCCGCCAATTTTTCGAAAAAATTATTATTCAGAAAAAACTCCTCATTCTGGTCAGAAAGTACGCTGTACGCATTGATCAAATAAGACAAATCCAATCTTTTGAGATCAAATAAACCACCCGTAGTAAGGTGTTGTAAATTCACTCCTTGACATAATTTGTTCTCATGTTTTGGATATTTAGCGCCTTGCATCGATTTTGGAGTAAAAGAGAAATCTCCATTCACGTATTTAGGATGTCCTAAGATTTGAAATTGACTGTTTGTTCCTCTGCCCACACTGATTTGTGTTCCTTCAAAAAAACACAATGAAGGATAAAGCAGGATAGATTGAAAATTGGGTAAATTCGGAGATGGCTTTATAGGCAATTCGTAATAAGAGTCATGACTATAGTTTCGATTGTGAATCACTTTTAAATCCGTTGTAATTCCGTCTTTAAGCCAGCCTTCCCCATTAATCATTTGTGCATACTCTCCTATTGTCATTCCATAAACAACGGGTACGGGGTGCATCCCAACAAAAGAAGTGAATTCATTTTCAAGCACAGGACCATCTATATAATGTGCATTAGGGTTGGGGCGATCCAAAACAACCAATTGTACCCCATTTTCGGCACATGCTTCCATTACATAATGCAAAGAAGAAATGTAGGTATAAAATCGTGCCCCCACATCCTGAATATCAAAAACAATAACCTCGATACCAATCAGGTCTTCAGCAGTTGGCTTTTTCTTTTTTCCATAAAGAGAGACAACTGGCAATCCTGATTTGATATCTCTGCCATCCTTTATAACTTCTCCGGCGTCGGCATCTCCTCTAAATCCATGTTCCGGAGCAAAAATCTTAACAATGTCAACTTTTAAATCCAATAGAGAATCCACAAGGTGCTTGGATCCTATTTGACTGGTTTGGTTGACGACCATGGCAACTCTTTTACCCTGGAGCAACTCATAATATTCAGCTACGTTTTCTGCTGCCGGGATTATATCTGTCACCTTTTCCATTTCGCTGGAAAGCACGCCTACTTTATCAACCGCCCTATTTTTATCACTGCATGAAAATAGCAATACACCGACCGCAGAAATCAAAATAAGCCTTGAAACATGATCTAGTAATTGAAATAATCTATTCATTCTTTCAAAATTATGAGTTCTATCTTGCAAAATCGCTCTCTTTCTACATAGTTGCCAAGAACTGCGTTGAGTTAACATTTTATTATTGAAGTGATTCTTCGTTTTGCTGATATACATCAAGGTCGGTTCAAAGCAATAAGAATCAGTTTTTTTTCTAAGGTTTAGCAGCTGATAAAACTCTTTTCTTCTGATTTTATTACTTTTATGAACATTCCCTTCGAGTCAAAGTTATAAAAGAATTAGAATATTACTTATTACTATAAGTGACAGTTCAGTATATATTATAATTTTATACCATTCAAAACCATTTTAAAACAACTCTACATACATGATTCGTCATTTTTCTACAAAAAAATTAGTTGGCTTTTCGATTTTTGCGACCTTGCTATTATACGCCTTTAGCGGCTCTCATCCCACTACCATTTCAGGTGGTTATACTGGCGCGCCAAACGACAACGTATGTTTAACTTGTCATTCCCCAGGAGGATCGTTGGACGGCACAATAGAAATCAATGGATTGCCATCGAATGTAAATCCTGATCAGACGTATCCAATTACGGTTACAATCACAAATACAGCCGGTAGTGCGGTGAGGGCAGGATTTCAAATGGTATCTCTAAAATCAAATCTTGCTAATGGTGGCACCTTTTCTGTGCCGGTTACAGAGAGCAACGCTCAGGTAAAAACTGCAGCGGGTAAGTCTTATGTAGGTCATCAACCTGCCAAGAACTTTTCAAGCAATGTGGCCACGTTTGATGTCGAGTGGACGGCCCCCAGCGATCCTTCTGGAACTGTTACGGTCTATGCAGCTGCCATCATTGCTAATGGTGCAAGTGGAAATAACGGAGATAAATTCGTTGCTACCAATCAGGCCGTAACCTTGGGAGGAGGTGGAGGTGACCCGCTAACTGCAACATTCTCAAATATAGTAGATGCATCTTGTTTTGATTCAAACGATGGTGGTGCAACGGTCAACGCCATGGGAGGCAGTGGCAACTATATGTACAATTGGGACAATGGTGAAACTACTGCAACTGCAGTGATGCTGCCTGGAGGAGATCGAAGTGTTACCATCTCGGACGATAGTAATAATGAAATCGTTGAGACCGTGACAATAGGTGCCCCCGATCCAATTGTCCCTGCCATTCTCTCTCAAACCGATGCTATTTGCAATGGAGAGATGTCTGGTACAGCAGAGTTGACGGCAGCGGGTGGCACACCGGGATATATTTATGATTGGGGCAATGGAATAACCGGAGAGATTCAAAACAACTTAGCGGCAGGCAGTTATTTCGTAACCATTACCGATTTTAACGGATGCGATGAAATTATAAATGTAATAATCGGGCAACCCGGTCCAATTGATATTAATATCATTTCTCAAAACGAACCATCTTGTAGTGGTGATGATGATGGGGCCATTGTTGTCGAAGCAACCGGTGGAAATGGGAACTTTACCTATAATTGGCTAGATGGTGTTGGCATTCCCAATGGAGGAACCTTAAACATGATTCCCATGGGAGAATATCAGGTGGAAGTTATTGATCAGAATGGATGCACCAATCAGACTATGATCACCTTGGGAGAACCTGATCCAGTAACATCAACTATATCGGGAACAGATATTCTTTGTTTTGGGGGCAATGATGGAACGGCTACGGTAGAAGGTCAAGGTGGTAGTGGCGGATTCACCTATGAATGGTCAAACGGAGGATCTGGTGCGACACAAACCAATCTCACCGCGGGTACTTATTTTGTCACCGTTGCTGACAGTGATAACTGCACTACTGTAAATAGCATTGAATTATTTGAACCCAATACACCGGTAGAAGCAGGTATTACAGTAATAAATCAACCAAATTGTGGCAATCAGGATGGTGAATTATCTGCATTTGGTATAGGTGGCAATCCAGACTACAGCTATTTATGGAATGATGGCTCAACCAATGGTAACTTATCAAATATAGCTTCCGGAGAATATTCGGTGACTGTCACAGATCTAAATGGATGTACGGATGTAGAAACAGTTCTGCTACAAGATAATGACGGCATTACCTTGGCCGCCAATGATGTGGGCAATAATATTTGTTTTGGAGATATGGAAGGAATGGCCACTATTAGTGCCTCGGGAGGAACAGGAGTATATACGTTCAGCTGGTCAAATGGTGGTACAAACGCAACGGAAAACAACCTTGCCGCGGGTGAATATTCAATCACAGTGACCGACGAAGGAAATTGCACTGGTGAAATTACAATTGAGATCACCGAACCGGAGCCTTTTGTACCAAATGAAATTTTAACAAACATCACCTGCAATGGTGCAGATAATGGATCTATACAATTAAATGCAACTGGCGGTACAGGTCCACTTTCTTACAATTGGAATACCAATGACACCACGGATGCCATCATGAACTTAATCGCTGGGATATTTACCGTTACTATTACAGATGCCAATGGCTGCATGGGAGAAATCGATTTTGTTATTGAAGAGCCAGATGATATTGTAACGGGTGATGTCATTTCTATTTCACCGTCTTGTCCCGGTGATTCTGACGGTTCGATTACAATCAATCCTACTGGGGGGACAGGTCCATTCTCTTACAATTGGAGTACCGGTGATACGACAATCATGGCCGACAGCTTATCCGCAGGTGATTATTCTATTTCCATAACGGACGAAAACGATTGTGAAGCTGTATTCAATTTCACCTTGGATGATCCAGAAGAATTGTCTGCAGATCCTTTCTTTGTATTGCCCAGCTGTAATGGATCCGACGACGGAAGTTTAAGTATTAAACCCGCAGGTGGAGATGGTGACTACAGCGTACTTTGGAATACAGGTGATACAACCCTATCCATTATGAATATACCGTCGGGTCTTTATTCTGTAACTATAACCGATGGAAATGGCTGTGAACTTTCAGAAGAATTGGAGCTTCCTGAAATACCAGCGATAGAGCCCAACGTTTCAAGTACCAACGAAAGCACCAACGGAGCTGAAGATGGAACGGCTACAGCAAATCCCGAAAATGGAATTGAACCGTATTCCTTTTTGTGGGAAACAGGTGATACGACTCAAATGATTCAAGATTTAGCTCCGGGCTCTTATGACTTGACGGTTACGGATGCCAACGGTTGTACAGCAACTGCAACGGCAATTATTAATAACGGAGACTGCGATCTTTCGGCAAACGTGGATATTGAATCGATATCATGTTTTGGTTTGTCAGATGGTGCGATTGTAATAGATTTAATGGGAGCCGTCAATCCAGTAACCTACTCATGGAGCGACGGATCAACCGAAGCTGCGCTTACAGATTTGGATATTGGTAATTATAGTGTAACTGCCACGGATGCCAACAATTGTCAAATACAAATTCTGGACATGGAGATCACCGAGCCTGAAGATATAATGGCAAGTGATCCCATTATCACGGATGCATCTTCGTCTTCTAGTCAAGATGGTCGAATCGAAATAGAATTTTCGGGAGGTACAGGGGAATTGGATATTCAATATACAGATGGTAATTCTAATCCAATCGGTTTGGAAAGTTTTGACAATTTGCAATCAGGTTCGTACGGAGCAATAGTTACCGATGAAAATGGGTGCATGAAATTTTTTGGGCCTTTTATCGTCGGAGTTTTATCCAGTACCAATGAATTAGAAAATATTGTGGCGACAATCTATCCAAATCCGGCAAATTCTTTTCTTACGATTGAGACGGAAGCAAAATTGATTTCGGATCCAGTGCTTTATTCTTTATCAGGCCAATTAATTGAATCTTCGGTAGAGAAAAATGCTTCTCGCTACATCCTTGATTCAAGTCCTTTGACCAATGGGATATATTATGTAAAATTAATATCTGATACCGATATTGTATTGAGAAAAGTGATGATAGCCCATTAGAAAAAAATAACACAGACCTATGCCGTAATCCATTTAAAAGTGGATTGCGGCTTTTTTTGGGAAGGTCTGTCATAAAGGATATAAGATTTTGGGTATGTAGCACTAAGTGATGATGTGATTAAACATATGACTGTGTAGTTACAATCTTTTACTAAATCTGTTTATTTTGTTGAATTCCAGGGCTGTATATCAAAAGTGATAAACGTACCGGAGCAAATTGTAATAGGAACGTTCTTTAATCTCCACGTATCGAGTAGGGTAAATTTCAAGGAAGTCGTTGTAATCTTAACAACATCGACTTACAATGAAAAGAAAGAAAATGAAATTCCCTCCCCTAAAATGTTTATCAGTCATTTTTATTATCCAATGCTTAGCCATTTATGGATTGGGACAAACCCCCATGCAAGTTGCGGGTTCGCCAACAATAACAGCCACTAATTCAGGAAATTGGAGTTCTCCATCCACTTGGGGAGATGCACTTCCTACCGATAATGATCGTGTACTTATTCCAAATGGTATTACGGTAACGGTTGATCAAATGATAAGCGAAGAGTTCAAATCAGTGAGCATTGGCAATGGAGGTAAATTACAATTCGCTACCGATACCAATACCGAACTACGAACGGAATATTTGTTCAGTAATATGATGGGCAATTTAGAAATAGGAACCAGTACTAATAAGGTTTCTACAAATGTAAAAGCGAGTTTGGTTTTTGCTGAAAGAGGTGGGACAACGAACACATTTGATCCGGAGCGTTTTGTGCCAGGAGCCGTACTTATGGGTACTACGACGATGCATGGATCGGATAAAACGAGTTGGCTGACACTCCAAGTCCATTCTTCAGCAGGAGACACCCAATTCATTTTGGATTCAGCACCTATGGGATGGCAGGTTGGAGATTCATTGGTGGTAACAGGAACCGACCCCATTACAAATACATCTCTTACCAGTACAGAAGAATTTAAAAGAGATGAAGTAGTTGCCATAACCGAAATAGCTGGAAATACTGTAACCTTTACACCTGCTTTGGTTCGTGATCACAAAGCACCAGCTCAGGCTTCAGATTTAGATGTTCACGTCGCTAACTTGAGCAGAAATATTGTGATATCCTCAGAAAACTCTAGTGTTACCCCCATCAGTGGTGATTTTCACAAGCCAAGAGGACATATTATGTTTATGCATACCTTGAATGTCGACCTTAGGTATGTAGAGGCGAATAACCTGGGTAGAACGGATAAAACCATCATACTGGACGATTGGGATTTTGAAGATCTGGCAAGAGGTCCGGATACGGGATCCCCCGTACCAAATGGCGGAAAAAATCCAAGAGGGCGTTATTCTTTTCATTTTCATAGAGGAGGGTTGAATACATCCGTTTTCCCAGCCAAACCCATTACCCCATTGCCTACACCGGCACACGTCGAAGGATGTGTGGTCAATACAGATCCCGGTTGGGGTTTTGTGAATCATTCATCGAGAGTTAATTTTCTAAAAAATGTAAGCTACAAGGTAACGGGTGGAGCATTTAATACAGAATCGGGAAATGAAACGGGGTCTTTTATAGAAAATATTGCGATCCGGACTGTCAACCCGCTCAATCCAATTGTTCCCGAACCTAGACCCAGAGATTCCTATACAGATGCGGAGGAAGCAACCCTGGCATTGGCAGACATAAGAGAAGGTCGACAGGATTTTGCCTTTCAGGGAGATGGATTTTGGTTGCATGGAACAGGAGTTACCGTACAAGGAAATGTAGTATCGGGATGCACAGGGCATGCCTATGTTTACTGGACAGACGGACTAATCGAAAAAGGAATGGGAATGGCCAGAGGAGATATTGATGCGCATGTTCCAGCTACCGAATTTCCCGAGTTAAATCAAATGCTCAAAGATTGGAAGGTAAGCAATCCAAATTTTGTGTTGGACATTTGGTATTTAAAACCCCGACCGTTTCTAAACAATACTGCCTATGGTTTTGCGCGAGGGGTGCAAACTTATTATGTTCATACTGAATTTCATCAATCGACAGAGGATACGGATGATCCGGAAGAATGGTTCAACGATCTCCCGGGAGCCTATAAAGATCAATTGGATCTGATTTTTGATGGGACGATATTGTGGAATATTGGCAAAGTAGGATTTGAACACAACCACACCGCCAATGTCACCATACAGAATTCTCGAATCGTGGGTTATAACTGTCGAACAGGGTTTGAAAATTATGGAATCAATCCTGCACCCGACTTTGTATCAGAAGAACCTGAAGTAATTGGATTGGACCTGGATTTTTTTCATGATACCCATCGCTGGAACCTATACGACAACATAATAGAAGGTTTTTCCGGAAACTCGATTGGGGTTACACTTCCTATTAACGCGATCGTAACCATGAACGGAGGGACATTTAATAATAGCGGAACGGATATTCAGATTGGTATGCCAGATAGGCGCTTGGAAGAGTTCTTTGGTCAAGGTATGCTTTCTGTGAATCCTACCAAATCCGAAATCCGAATTGAAGGTGACATTGTTTTTCAAAATCCAAACAAAAACATTGTGATGGACCCTCAATTGTATTATAATGAAATAGATGGTAAGGGATTTCCATTGTTAGGAGGCCCCAGTGGCGATGAAGAATATTTTCTGGCAGAACAAGAAATCACATTCAATTTTGGCCCTTTTGATGAAACCAGAGCGTATTATAACGAACAGGATGCAGATTATATACCCATCACCTCTAGCAACAGGTGTTCTTTTGGTGACGAATCTGAATGTGTAGATAATGAATTCATGAACAAAACAAATACTGAATTGAATGAAGAGTTTGAAACATCATTTGTAGGATCGATTACGCCCGGCTCTGCTGTAACACACGCTATCCTTATTGGTGGCAAAGTGGGTGCTGCAACATTGCCCATTGATTTGGTTTATTTCAAAGCAATTCAACGAGACAAACAAGTTTTGCTTGAATGGATGACCTCTTCCGAACTTAATAATGAGGGCTTTGAAGTTCAGCATTCCAAAGATGGCAAAAAATGGAAGAAACTGAGATATGTGAAAGGAAATGGTACTACAACTGCTGCACACAGATATGAGACCATAGATTACCATCCAAATGTCGGAAGCAATTATTATCGACTCAAGCAAATGGATTTCGATGGTAATTATGAATATTCAAACGTAGAGCATGTGAACATAAAGTCAGCAAATAATCCTGTTGTATCCATTTTTCCCAATCCAAGCAGAGATATCATAACTATAGAAGGGGATTTTGAGAATGCTTCTATTCAGGTATTTTCCGTTGATGGCAAATTGATTCGTAATTTCAAAAATCAAAATAAACGGGTGAAAATCAATTTAACTGGTATCCCAAATGGTATATACTTTATCAAAATAGTAACTGATACCCTCTCTGAAATTGATACGCAAAGAATAATCCTTTCGAGGTAATTGAAATAGGGCGCTGTTTTAAACGAATTTGTTCTATGAGGTCATTTAAAAATGAATATTTAAATGATCTTTATTACGGCCACACCTTCCAAAGTCTTGTGCAAAAGGCAGGCTGGAGTCACAGATAGAAGCTTCTTCCCATTTTGCTGAACAGGCATTTTTGATAAAGAGAATAATAACGTGTCTTCAATTCTACTTTGCTACATTTCTATTTAGTCACAACGAACGCTAAGAATAGCGTTAAGATCACAACGAATAAAGGACTGCGGCACATTGTTCTTACGAACTTAGCGAATTCTTTGCACACGTTGCGGTTACATGTCAAGATCATGTATAGCCAAGACTATAATGTCCCGAAGTAGAATTAAACCACTTCGATGATATAAATTGGGAGTAGGTCTTTTTTAGAAATACGAAACGCACTAATAAGCACGCCGGGACATTCGTAAGAGGTAAATTTCTATTTTTGCCCCTGCATCGTTCATTAATATTCAATTTGCAAATGAAATATTTATACACATTACTAGGGGTATTTGTAGCAATTGCCACTTTTGCTCAATCCGAATTAGAGAAACAACTGTTTGAATTACCAGATGTTATTTTTACTCCAATTGAGACGCCCGATGGTTATGCAGCCGCTTATAAGTTGATGGTCAAACAACCCTTGGATCATACCAATGAAGACGCAGGATACTTCTATCAAAAAGTATACTACAGTCATAAAGGCTATGACTATCCTACCGCCATTATCACGAATGGATATCATAAAAATGGAAATACGATTACTGAAGTGGCAGAGATGACTTCAGCAAATCAATTGAGCGTAGAACATCGATTTTTTGGGGAGAGTAAACCAGAGTCCATGGATTATCAATACCTGAATTTTGAGCAAGTAACGGCTGATTTGCATCGCATTCGAATGCTGTTTTCTGAAATTCATGATGGAAAATGGATATCTACGGGTATTAGCAAAGGAGGAACTACCACTATTTTTTACAAATATTTCTATCCTGAAGATGTAGATGTAAGTATCCCTTACGTAGCTCCGTTGAATTACGAATATGAAGAAAAGCGGATATACGAATTCCTGGATAAAATAGGAACGGAGGAATGTCGAAACAATATCTATGCATTGCAAAAAGATTTGTTGGCAAACTCGGACGATATCCTTCCCTTATTGCGCTGGTATGTGAAAGGTCGCGATTTGGATTTTAACTACCTGAGTTTGGAAGAAGCGTATGAATATGCAGTTTTAGAGCTTCCTTTTTCTTTTTGGCAATATGGTCAGGATTGTGCCTTGATTCCTGTGAAGAAGGATTTACAAGATAAAGTGGACTATTTGTTGGAAATAGTAGGATTGGATTTCTATTCGGACAGAGATATGGAGACTTACGGTTCTCATTATTATCAATCTGCCACTGAAATGGGCTACTATGGATTCGAAACGGAAGAATTCAAAGGACTTTTGAAATACCTGCCTTACGATCCCCATCCTCACGCAGCATTTGTTCCGAATAAAATGAAAGTGAAATGGGACGGCACACTCACCAATAAAGCTGCCCAATGGATAGAAGAAAATGGCAACAATATACTTTATATCAATGGTGCACTTGATACTTGGTCTGCAACAGCAGTCCCCCCATCGGAGTTGGTAAACTCGAAGTGGTTTTTCATGGAAGGTAAACATCATGCCAGTGCCAGAATCGCTAATATGACAGATAAAGAGCGCATGGAATTTGTCCAGGCTCTGGAAGAATGGTTGGAAATAACAATTGACGACAAGAGACCCTGACTTTACTTTATTCAGTGACGACGCAATTGTAATCTATATGAATTAAATTTTGATGTACGAATTCCACTTTTATTTCTATATTAGTCCATGAATAAAACCCGCTAGACATCATGGCAAAATCGAAGAAAAGAAAGGAAATAATCAAAAAGAATAAAGCGGCTCAAAGCAAGTTTTTTAAAGTAACCATCATTGTTACCATTGTATTGATCGCTTTATTGTACATGGTGTACATGAACGTGACCTAATCCAAAAACTTGCACGTAACTAAAAGAGAATTATAGTATGAAATTGAATCTTGACCTTGCTGTTGAGAGTAAGAAGGAATGGTTGGATGCAGTCTTGGCAGATTTCCCAAGTTTTTTACAAGATCACGCCGATTGCGAACGAAAAGCTTCGGCTATGGCAATGAGTTTTGTAGCTAAATATCCGGATCGGAAAGAAATTTTACCCGATTTAATAGCAACTGGCATTGAAGAGTTGGAGCATTTTCAGCAGGTGTACGAATTGATGGAAAGCCGAGGTATTCCGCTCACCCATTCCATTGGAGAAGACCCATACGTAAAGGCACTCATAAAAAGATGTCATAGTGGTAGAAATGAGCGATTTTTGGATCGTCTGCTTATCGCATCCGTTGTGGAGACCCGTGGCGCTGAACGTTTTCGATTGGTTTCGGAAGCACAGCAAGATCCGGAAATGCACCGATTTTATAAAATTCTGTGGGCCAGTGAAGCCAAACATGGGCACCTCTTCGTCAAAATGGCGCTCAATTATTTTCCCGAAAAACAGGTTTATAATCGTTTGGAATGGTGGATTAAACAGGAAGCTGAAGTGCTTAATACCCTTGAGATTCGCGCTGCGCTGCACTAATCTTTTATGTTTCTTCTTAAGATTTAATTCCGTTCGCTAATGAGTACCAAACTAATCGTTGAAAGCGGTTCGACAAAAACGGACTGGATCATTGTTTCTGATGATGGAGAAGCGTATTATTCTACATCTGGGATCAATCCATCCGCAAATGAGGTATTGTATGAGCTTGAGTTGGAATGTTCAGAGTTGATTCAAAAAGCACCGACGATAGAGGACATTCATTATTTCGGGGCTGGTGTAATAGATGACCGGACAAGAAAAATAATAAAAGAATGGTTAAATATTTATTTTCCCGATGTCAGACAAATGGAGATTGAAGGTGACATGCTCGGGGCGGCAAAAGCTACAGCAGGTGACAAAGAAGGGATCATTTGTATACTCGGAACGGGCAGTAATTCGTGTATCTATGATGGATACAGAATAATAGACAATATTCCTGCTCTTGGCTACTCGCTTAGCAATGAAGGCGGAGGGAGCAGAATTGGTGGCGATCTTCTCAAAGCTTACTTTTACAGATATTTGCCCGCGCAGGTTAAAGAAGAATTTGAAGACCTTTACAAAATCACAAAGAGCCAATTGGTCCAGGAATTGTATGCAGGTGAAAATCCAACCGCATATTTAGCCAGTTTTGCTCAATTCCTGAATTCTACTCAACATAAAGATTGGCGCAAAGAATTTTTAAGTCCTATATTTCAAGAATTTGTAGATATTCGAATCAAACAATATTCAGAATATCTACGTTATGATATTCATTTTGTAGGTTCGATAGCGTACTTTTATGCCGATGTTATAAAAGATGTTTTACAATCAAACGGCTTGACCAGTAAATCGATCATCCGAAAACCCATCGATGGCTTGGTCAACTATTTTAAATCGTAACTAAAAATGTCGAAAGAGATTAAAAGAATTGCAGTTTTTACTTCAGGCGGAGATGCACCCGGCATGAATGCAGCCATAAGGTCTGTGGTACGGACGGCTGGATATCATGATTTACACGTTTATGGAATTACCCGTGGATACGATGGCATGATCAATGGTCATATCAAGCGATTGGAGCGAAGAGATGTAGGAAATATCATGCATAGAGGAGGTACCATCCTGAAAACGGCACGAAGCGAAGAATTCAGAACAGCAAAAGGTAGAAAACAGGCCTATGAGTCACTTATGGCTCACGATATTGATGCATGTGTGGCCATTGGAGGAAATGGTACATTCACTGGTGCAAAGATATTCATGAAAGAACACAATATCCCCTTTGTTGGCTTGCCAGGCACAATTGACAATGATATATACGGTACCGACTATACCATAGGATTTGATACGGCAATTAATACGGCGATTGAAGCAGTAGATAAGATCAGAGATACGGCGGATAGTCATAATCGACTGTTTTTTATTGAAGTCATGGGAAGACACTCTGGCTATATTGCTTTGCATACGGGAATTGGCAGTGGGGCCGGATCGATTTTTCTACCTGAAATGGACGATTCTATTGAAGAGCTCTCGAGCAGCCTGACCAAAGCGGCCAAACGAAAAAAACTTTTCAATCTGGTTATCGTGGCCGAAGGCAATAAGAATGGAAATGCCGTAGAAATAGCTGAGAAAATAAAAAAGCTAAATCCTGAATTTGATACCAGGGTTACCATTATCGGTCACCTTCAACGTGGTGGAGCTCCTTCTTGCCTGGATCGCGTATTATCCGCACGATTGGGTTTTGCCGCAGTAAATGCCTTGATGGAAGGGAAGTCGGGAGTGGCTTTGGGTGTAGTAAACGACCAGATCACCTATACCTCATTTGAAGAGGCCATATCAAAGAGTAAAAATCTGAATAAGGATTTGGTACGCATGGCGGAGATTTTGGCTCTGTAGTCAGGAATTGATATTTTTGAACGAAAAACGTAATAAAATGAATTTCAATGAGGTAACAGACTATTTATGAAAAGAAACACACCTAATAGATCTATTTCCTTTTTGTCCTTCCTTTTAGTGCTGTTTATCTGTTCCATATTGTTATCAGCCTTTGTGGTAAAACCGGATTGGGGATTTTTTGCGCATCGGAAGATCAATCGAATGGCGGTGTTTACCCTCCCTCCCGAGATGATACAATTCTATAAGAACAACATAGAATTCATTACAGAACATGCCATCGATCCGGATAAACGAAGATATGCCTCCAAACATGAAGCCGTTCGACATTACATAGATATTGATTCATGGGGAGATAATCCATTTTATGATGTTCCTCGAATTTTCGAAGATGCCCTGATCAAATATTCTGAATACAGTCTAAGTGGCAGCAAGGGGGCAACTATAGAAGTCGATTATACCCGAGACACCATAAGATTATCTGTTAACAATCAGTTCTATTTTTGTCAAACGGATACATTAAGAAGGTATTTTCGGGATTCTATCATGCCCGATTATTACGATGGTGCCTGGTCTATTCCGAATGAGGAGTTAAAAACACTTTTTACTGATTTTGACAGATCCGGAAATCTTTCGATGATCGATAAGTTTTCACAAGAAGGCATACTCCCCTATCATTTGAATATGATGTACTACTGGTTGGTAAAAGCTTTTGAAAATCAAGACTTGGAGAATATACTTAGGTTATCCGCGGAGTTTGGTCATTACATCGGAGATGCGCATGTACCATTGCATACGACCAAAAACTACAACGGACAACTCACCGATCAAGTTGGGATTCATGCATTTTGGGAGTCGCGTCTGCCAGAATTATATGCGGATGATACCTATAGTTTTCTGGTTGGCAAGGCAGAAAAAATTGACAGGCCACTTTCTTATTTTTGGAATGTCGTAAAAGACAGTCATGATTTACTGGAAGATGTCTTTTCCATTGAGAAAGAGCTGACGCAAACATTTCCGGAAGACCAGCAAATGTGTTTTGATGAGCGATTGGAGCGTACGATCAAGACTCAGTGCCCGGAGTTTGCCTATGAATATCATCGTCGATTGAATGGCATGGTAGAGGCCAGAATGCAAGACGCTATTTTATCTATTGGAAGCGTCTGGTATTCAGCATGGATCGACGCGGGCCAACCCGACTTGTTAAATTTACAAAAAGTAGAGGTTGAAGTCGAAGAGATTAAAGTAGATCCAACTATTACGACCAGAGATCATAGCTTTTAGTGTTTTTTTATTGGCTTTTCTGGAGACCCGAATTACGTAAAACGCACAGAAGCATAACATTAGAAAGAGGCTCCAGGAAACGAAAGAATATCATACCTCGGTTCATCGATTTGAAATCAAGGGTCCTGAATGTCCAGCAGCAAGTTAAAAACGAAACTATAATCAATTCATAACCGTTTTTAAAAAGGACATTATTTATCTTAAAATCACCTTTGAAACCCAATATCAACCGAATAATGCCCACATTCTCAAGAGGCTTGAAAGGTAATTGAACAAATTATTAATATTTCTAATATGTTTTCTATTTTTGTGAAAGAGAATACTACGTAAGATGACTGAAGTAAAATACAACGAAGACAATATTAAATCCTTAGACTGGAAAGAGCACATCCGTCTTAGGCCAGGTATGTATATCGGTAAATTGGGAGATGGATCGCACATTGACGATGGGATATATATTTTGATAAAAGAAGTAATCGACAACTCCATCGATGAATACGTAATGGGCTATGGCAAGAATATCGAGCTCAAGATCGAAGATGGCAGAGTCAGTGTCCGGGACTTTGGAAGAGGAATTCCGCTTGGAAAGGTGGTGGACTGTGTTTCTAAAATAAATACAGGTGGAAAGTACGATTCCAAGGCGTTTAAAAAATCAGTAGGGTTAAATGGTGTGGGTACCAAGGCCGTTAATGCATTGTCTACTTATTTTAAGGTGCAGGCTTACAGAGATTCGAAAACTAAAGTTGCGGAATTCAATCAAGGAAATCTCATCCAGGAAAGTAAGATCAAAAAGGATGTTGCGGATAATGGAACTCTTATCGAATTTGAACCGGATAATACTATTTTCAAAAACTATAAATTCAGATCAGATTTTGTTGAAAATCAGCTTTGGAATTACGCTTACCTGAATGCAGGACTGCGGATAAACTATAACAACAAAAGTATTTACTCGAGAAATGGACTTCTTGATCTTTTGGAAAATAAGACCAATCCTGATCATCTCCGCTACCCTATTATACATTTAAAGGGTGACGATATTGAGATTGCTCTTACACACGGTCAACAGTATGGTGAGGAGTATTATTCTTTTGTAAATGGGCAAAATACCACCCAGGGAGGGACCCATCTACAAGCTTATCGTGAATCGATTGTAAGTACGGTCCGTAATTTTTATAATAAGAATTTTGATAGCAAAGACATTCACGCTTCTATAATTGGTGCCATTTCCGTGAGAGTGGAAGAACCGGTTTTTGAATCCCAAACAAAAACAAAATTGGGCTCATTGAACATTGGCCCGGATGGTCCCTCAGTAAAGGCTTTTGTCTTGGATTTCATCAAGAACAACCTCGACAATTTCTTGCATAAAAACAAGGAAGTCGCCGATGCCATGCTCAAAAGAATCCAGCAATCCGAACGCGAACGAAAAGAGATTGCCGGAATCAAAAAACTGGCCAATCAAAGAGCTAAAAAAGCCAACATTCACAATAAGAAACTTCGTGATTGTAGAATGCACCTCACGGATAAAGTGAAAAAGACTTCGGAGGAAGATCGAAATGGTACTACCATTTTCATTACGGAGGGAGATTCTGCCAGTGGTTCTATAACTAAGGCGAGAGACGTTCAAAAGCAAGCTGTATTCAGCCTGAGAGGAAAGCCATTGAATTGCTATGGTATGACGAAAAAGATTGTGTATCAAAACGAAGAGTTGAACCTCTTGCAACATGCTTTGGATATAGAAGACGGCATTGAGAATTTGAGATACAATCGTGTGGTGATCGCCACGGATGCTGATGTGGATGGAATGCATATTCGATTATTATTACTTACCTTCTTCTTACAATTTTTTCCTGATCTGGTAAGACAACGGCACTTATATATTTTGAATACTCCACTCTTCAGGGTTAGAGACAAACAAAAAACCTTCTATTGTTACGATGAAAGTGAAAAGCAAAAAGCAATCGGTGCGTTAAGAGGGAAACCAGAAATTACCCGATTTAAAGGGCTTGGAGAAATATCCCCTTCGGAGTTTGGTGAATTCATAGGAGAAGATATTCGTTTGGAGCAGGTGTTGTTGCAGGAAAAAACAAGCATCGAAGATATTCTCGGGTATTATATGGGAAAGAATACTCCGCAACGTCAACAGTTTATCATCAATAACTTAAAATACGAGATTGATGAGATTGACCAAGAAAAAGGTGTCATTGATCTGAAAGACGATGAAAATCCAGTTGAGCCAAAAGTGAGTACTGCGGAAATCTTGGAAGCGAAAGGTATAGAATAGTTACGGAATTATAGAGTTGTTGAGTTTTTGAATTGTTTAGTGGCAAAGTAGATTAGTGGTAGAGTTGTTCAGTTTTTGAGTTATACATGTACCCTCATGATTTTGAACTCATTAGTCGATAAATATATTTGTAATTACGCAGGTTGTCAATGAATATACGTTGAGAAGTAGAAACCACGCTAACCTTATAAACTTCATAAGCCATTAGAAGATATCAGTCTAGTATGTTTTTGATCCCATTAAGTCAATAAGACGCTTCCAAGCCGTTTCAATCTTACCAACCTTTTTCATCGCAACATTCTCTTCAATTGACTCCTTCCGTCGTATCCAATTCATCCCCTTTGATAAGTTTCTTGGCAACAAATCCACTGCCAAAGTTGTACGAAAAATAAACAGAAGCAAAGAAATACCAGTCGTTGCCTTCAGGATCACCTCTTGGTGTTCCTGTCTCTACCATTACCGGACCTGTTCCTAAAAATTCTCCAGTTCTGTTGGCCAACCGAGCGGCTAGTGGACGATCTGCTGCGATCAATTCATTGTAACTTACATATGCTCCGCTTACATCATCTAAATAGTCTGTAAACGTCACTCGGGGTACAAATTCGAAACCTAATTCAACATTGTCGAACAATTGAAATTTGAATCCGACACCAAATGGTATATTGAACTGGGTGAGAGAATATTTGTCATCATATCCAGGCAGTCCTTGTCCTTCAGTGCCCAGCGGTTGTAGATCGATGAGTTCGAATCGTCCGTCAGGTCCTTGTAATGTGGTTTGGGGAGAGAATCTGAAGACATTAAAACCAGTGGTGTAGTAGATGTCAATTCCATATTTATCCAGTTTCTTCAGAAAATAATTAAGGCTAATCTCCGCATTGAGACCTGCTTCATAAATGGGGGAATCAAAACTTAGGTTTCTGATTTTTCTATTGTTCAATGCGGCATCGGTATCATCACCACCAATTTGCCCCACCATGAGTTTCAAGTTTAAACGGAGTGCATCATGAATTTTGGTTCCTAACATTGTCGCTAGACTCAATCGCCCCGGAGAAAAGCTGAATTTTCCATTGGAAGGCGATAAATCTCCTTGATAATAATTGGCCCCTATATAGAAACGAAATTCATATTCTTGCGACAACAGACAATTGACACTGGTTAAGGTAAAAAAGAACAGATATATAATCTTTCGGCTATACAATTCTCTTTACATATTGTTTCTTCTAATTATTCAAGGCAACTTGAATGGGTCCATATTACTAAAATCAATAACAAAATAACCCAACATACTTACATAGGCTTTAACAGCTACTTTGGACGATTTCATACTTAAAGTTCGAAACTTTATTATACCTCGCGACAATAATGGCTGTTTTTGTAAAGTAATTAACAAATATTTTGTGTCTACAAACCAATTAAGTCTATAATTGACTTTCTAAAAAGCCTTCCGGCAGGTCCACCATCATTCGTTTCTCATCCACGTTTATTTCCATGATAAATTCTGGAGTCAATGGCATCATAATGTCTTTTCCATCTATTTGGATGAATGCCATGGTTTGCTGTGGAAATTCCTCTATCCGATCAATTACACCTATTACCTTATTTTTATCTTCTACACTAAAATGGATAAGTTTATCAAGATCGGTTTCACTTTCATCGGCCTTGATTGTTATGTCTTTATCTCTTAAGAAAATGGTACATCCCGTAATGCTTTTTGCGGACTCAGGATTATCCACATCCTCAAACTTTACCAGGAAATGAGGCTCTTCTTCAATCAATTCTACAAAAAAAGGAATCGTATCGGTCCCTTTCTGGATAAACCAAACCGAACTTTTTCTTAAATCTTCAACAAATTGTTTTTGAGGTACTACCTTAATAAACCCTTTAATCCCAAAGGCTTTGTTCAATCTTCCTGCTGGTGTATGACTCAAAATCGTTTTTTCTTTAATTCTCGGTAAAGGAAAGTAGCGTTTGCTTCAATTGAAATCCTTTTTCCGCTCTTTCCAACCATGTAAGCATCGTATTTCCGTTTTGACTGTCAAAAATATCCATATTTCGTTCGACTAATCCTATTCCTTTTACATAGTATTCTTCACTAAATCGACGACTGATAAGCGACTCTTCATCAATATGAGAAACATGCATCACATCATCATACATTGTGCCATTGTACGCTCTGGAAAGATTAACTTCTTCAATCTTATAGCTCCAATCCTGATAAATGGTTACTCCATTCGCCGCTACCGTAAATTCCTTATTTGCATCAAAAAATACATTGCCATCCCATCTTTCATCCTTTACCGCGGGAAAAACCAATTTTATGAACCTCAAGTTCTCTTCTGTCCTTGTTGCCCTTCTATCTGTCATTCCTACTTGCCAAACATCTCTTAAAGACCAGGATGAATTTTGATCGGGACGATAGCTGCGTTCCAACCTATAGAGTTTCTCACCATTTTCGTCTGATAGCAAATCGGTTACTTTTTCCTGAATAAATGAGGTAGAAACAATATTTGCAATTCCACCTTGGACAATTAAGACAGAATCGACTTGATATTCCCATGTATTTCCAATGGCTAGTGGAAAATATTCATATCCGAAAATATTTTCATACGGCTCCTCTATCTCATTATCACCACAGGATAAAAAGGTCAATATCAATAAAGCAAATAAGATATTAGAAGTTTTCATAATGTTTATTTATTGTAATGTCAATGTATTACCATTACATTAACTCTCTATTGCTACTAATTATTTTGTTGAAGACCACTTCTTGCAATTATGCCTCCACCGACTACATCATCTCCTTCATAAAATACGGCGGATTGTCCAGGAGTTATACCTCTTACATTGGCATGAAACTCAACTTCAACGTTGGATCCGAAATTTCGGACGGTAGAAAGCGCTCCACGATCGTTGTATCTAACCTGGGTTATAAATTCTGTATCATTGGGAATGGATTCGTATTTCATTGAATTGATTTGGCCTACTTGCATGCCGTTTCGCATCAAATCATCTACCTCACCTAATACCACCACATTGGTTTCAGGCCGTATTTCTGTCACATATTTAGGTGTTAAAAATCCACCTCCAAGACCTTTTCGTTGACCAATGGTATAAAACGGGTAGCCATCATGCTTACCCAATATATTTCCATGTTTATCAATGAAGGTCCCGCCAGCAACACGCTCTTCCAGCCCTTCTACCCTACGTTTCAAAAATCCACGATAATCATTATCCGGGACAAAACATATCTCATAGCTTTCTGCTTTCTTTGAAAGTGCTTCATGCCCCCAATCTTTGGCCATTTGTCTTATTTCCGGCTTCGTGTAATTGCCTAGGGGGAAATTACTTCGATTCAAACATTCTTGAGATAATCCCCACAGCACATAACTTTGATCCTTCCGATCATCTTTCCCTTTGGATATATATTTTCTTCCATGGTGTTCATTAATCACCGCATAATGCCCGGTAGATATGAATTCACAATCCATGGCATCCGCCCTTTTTAATAAAGCACTCCATTTGATGTGCGTATTACAAAGTACACATGGATTAGGAGTACGCCCTGCAATGTATTCGTCGACAAAATTATCGATGACATAATCACCAAATTCTTCCCGTATATCAATTATAAAATGATGGAAGCCCATCTGAACGGCGACATTACGTGCATCATTGATACTATCCAAACTACAGCATCCTGTTTCTTTTGAAGAAGAGCCACTACTCGCATAGTCCCATGTCTTCATGGTTATGCCTACTACCTCATATCCTTCCTCGTGAAGCATCATAGCTGCTACGGTGCTGTCAATTCCCCCACTCATTGCCACCAATACTCTACCTTTCTTACTCATATTCTTTATTCTTGAATCGTTTCGAACTGCAAAATTAACCAAAAAAGAAGTTTTTGCAGAACCAATAGCTCATCAATGCGTAAGGACAGAAAATAATTCCTCAGGTAACCCTCTTCCTTGTCGGGATTATATCAAAAATGACATAATTATGGATTTACGCAAAAAGCAACGCGATGAGATCTCTTAGAAAAAATTAGTTTTGCCCTCTTTTAAAACTAACTTTTTAATCGAATGGTTTTTAATGGCCATTCCACCCCTACCTTTAGAAACGAATCGTATGAAAATATCTACCTTAAAAACATTTTGTTTGTCCGTATTGGTGCTGTCTTGTATCTATCGTATAAACGGCCAGGAAGATTCTCAGATTGATACTTCCTTATTGATTGAAGACATTGTAATCCAGCAAAACCGACTAAACATTCCACTTTCTGAGCAAGCTCGGTTTGTCGAAGTCATTGACAAAGAAGAAATTGATGCATTGCCAGTGACCAATATTCCAGAGCTCCTTCAATATACCGGTGCCGTTGATATTCGAAGAAGAGGTATAAATGGTGTACAAGCGGATGCAGGAATACGAGGCAGTACCTTTAATCAAATCCTTGTCTTGATCAATGGGACTCGAATGTCGGATCCTCAAACGGGCCATCATATGATGAATCTCCCCGTGGCACTTGAAGATATAGAACGGATCGAAATCATTAAAGGGCCAGCCGCAAGAATTTTTGGGATGAACGCCATGGCAGGGGCAATCAATATTATCACTAAAAATCAGCAAACGGATGATTTTAAAATGAGTGCTGGAGTCACACTTTCTGAATTTGAAACATTTGGTTTGAACATTAAAGCGATGATTCCCGGTAAAGTAATCGATCAATCACTCAGCCTTTCCAGACAAGGAAGTGAAGGATACAGATACAATACGGATTACAATATAAATACCGCGTACTATCAGGCGAATTTGCATATTTCACAAAATTCACCCATTCAAATTCAGGCGGGATTTACAGAAAGAGAATTTGGCGCCAATGGCTTTTATGCCAATGAATCCTTTGTTGATCAGTACGAAGAAGTACGAACTGGTTTTGTTTCGGCCACTACCACGATTACAAACAATAATTTGATCCTAAAACCAAGATTGAGTTGGCGGACAAATAAAGATGAGTACGTTTTTTTGCGACAAAATCCGTCCTTTTTTATGAACGAACACAGAAGCAACTCTTATATCGCTGAACTGCATAGTTCTTATTCCTCAAAGCTAGGTGTGACAGGTTTTGGAGTAGATTTGAGTAGAGAAACGTTGAACAGCAATAACCTTGGGGAACGAGAGCGAACTATCCTTGGATTATTTGCCGAGCAAAGAGTTCAGTTTTTAGATGATAAATTCTCAGCAACTTTTGGATTATACGCCAATAAGGTGACAGACAATGATTTTAAGATCTATCCTGGAATCGATCTTTCTTACAGCATCCATAACGCAATCCATCTTTATGCTACTGCAAATTGGTCGGACCGGATTCCTACTTACACCAATCTCTATTATACGTCACCATCAGAACAAGGCAATGAAAATCTTGTCGCAGAATCGGCTACTTCATTTGAAGCCGGCTTGAAATACAACAGTTCAAATCTGTCCATTACCGTTGCTGGATTTACCCGAAACAATTCAAATCTTATTGATTGGGCCAAAGACAGCCTCAACCAAGCGCAATGGCAGGCTTTGAATTTTAATGAAGTAAATATGGTCGGTGCAGATCTAAGTTTGCAATATGCAATCTTGAAAAAGCGAGGGATGAATATAAGATTGGATTATACCTACATTGATGCGGAGGTCATAGATGATGAGAATATTGGTGTAAGCCGATATGCATTGGATAATCTTTCGCATCAATTGATTATTGGCTTCGATTTCGCTATTCTGCCAAAAAAAATAACACTCCATCCACAATTCCGCTATTTGGATCGCGAATCCCTGGAAGATTATTCGCTTCTTGATATGAGACTCAATTATAAAGGAAGTAACTTTAATGCTTTTATAACTGCAAATAATTTGTTTGATACTGAATACAGAGAAACAAATTTGGTTCCGATGCCCGGAAGATGGTTTGGTATCGGATTTCAGTTCTTTTAATCAATGCTCATCCAGTTAAAGTGTTTGTATGAAGTTTGGCAAACTTGAAGATATCAGTAATGTAGATTTTAGGCTGCCTGAAGAGCCAGTGACCAATAAAAATATCCTGGATAGCCTGGACAGCAATAATCCACAATTTTACATCGGTTGTACAGGTTGGGGAATGAAAGCTTGGAAAGGCACCTACTATCCGGAGAAAACCAAACCGGAGAATTTTCTATATGAATACGGAAAACAATTTAATACGATTGAGTTAAATAGTACACATTACGGTACTCCAAAGCAAGAAGTACTTGAAAAGTGGTATGCCGACACCCCGGCAGATTTTGTGTTTTGTCCTAAGCTGCATAAAGCTATTTCTCATCGTAAAATGTTGGGAATGGATAGCGACATCATCGAAAATACGCTGAATTCTCTGAGTATTCTGAATGATAAACTCGGGCCAATATTTATGCAATTACCTCCTTATTTTGATGCCTCAAGATTTTCTGACCTGGAGTCTTTCTTCAAAGTATTTCCCGAGGAATTTGATCTTTCTGTGGAGTTGCGTCATCCCTCATGGTACGAGGAGGAAGGTGTAATGGATGAGTTACAAGCCATGGCCGTAGATTACCATAAAGGCTTACTCATAACGGATGTTTCTGGCAGACGTGACATACTACATATGCGTTTGTGTGGAGATTACTTAATGATTCGTTTTGTAGGCAATGGACTGCATCCAACGGATTATTCTCGGGTGGATGAATGGGTCGATCGCTTAACGTATTACATATCCAATGGCGTGAATAAGGTCTATTTTTTTCCACATGAACCCGATAATATTTTAGCTCCTGATTTAGCGGATTATCTTTGCACTAAAATTAAATCTGAAACTGTAGCGACAACCAGAGGTCCAAAAAAGATTGATAGTCCGAAACAGTTAAATCTATTTTAGAAAATGATCCCTTACATTCATCGAGATATCAGTTGGCTGGCCTTTAATTACCGAGTATTACAGGAAGCTAAAGATCCAAATGTTCCACTCTTTGAGCGGTTGAAATTTTTGGCCATTTATTCTTCCAATCTTGATGAATTTTTTCGGGTCAGAGTAGCCAATCACCGAAGTTTATTGCGAGCAGGCAAAAAAACAAGAGCCTCCCTTGATTATGAACCCGCTGACATCCTGGATAAAATTCTTAGAATTGTAAATGAACAACAAGAAGAGTTTAGCAAGATCTTTGAAAAGCAAATTGTTCCAGATTTAAAGAAAATTGGCATTAACATTCTGAGAAGAAAAAAACTAAACGCCGATCAGCAAGAATACATCGAAAACTACTTTAACGATAATATGCTGCCCTTTGTGCAACCGGTACTTCTTTTCGCCAATAAAATTAAGCCTTTTCTTAATACCGGATCACTTTATCTGGCAATGCACCTACGTGATAAAACAGATAAAAAAGATAAGCCACAATATGCGTTGGTTAAAATTCCTTCGGATCATTTGCCTCGATTTTTAGAATTGTCTCCGCAGGTTGAAGGACAGCATGATGTGATCGTTTTGGATGATGTAGTTCGGCATAATATTAGGGATCTTTTTCCTGGATATGATATTTTGGATACGTATTCTATTAAACTTACGCGTGATGCAGAATTGTACATAGATGACGAATATTCCGGTGATCTGATTCAAAAAATCAAAAAAAGTCTCAACAAGCGGAATGTGGGCATTGCCTCAAGATTGGTCTATGATCGAAATGTTCCGGGTGAAATGCTGGATTATCTATCGAATGTTTTTGAGCTTAGCCAGTACGACAAATTACCCGAAGGTCGATATCATAATAATGCTGATTTTTTCAAGTTTCCAAAGTTTGGGTACGATTTGCATTGTGATACCCCCCAACCCCCTCTGCCCATTCCGGAATTAGAAAAAGCGGACTCTATTCTTGATAAGATCAATGAGAAAGATCATATCGTTCATGTTCCTTATCAGAGTTATGATTCCGTTATTAAATTTTTTGAAGATGCGGCGAATGATCCTGATGTTACGCATATAAAGATCATTCAGTATCGGGTAGCCAAGAAGAGTAAGATCATGGATGCGTTGCGATTAGCAGTGCGAAATGGAAAACAAGTCACAGCATTTGTAGAGATAAAAGCACGGTTTGATGAAGAGGCAAATTTGATCTGGGGAGAAAAACTGGAGAAAGCGGGAGTAACTGTACACTACAGTATGCCGGGCCTTAAGGTACATAGCAAAATGGCCATTGTCCGAAGAGTTGAAGGAGACAAAGCACTACTATATGCCTATCTGAGTACTGGTAATTTTCACGAAGTAACTGCCAAAATATATTCTGACATCGGAATTTTTACGGCGAATAAGAAGCTCACTAGCGAAGCGGCCCGAGTTTTTAATTATTTGGAAACAAAGGTCAAGCCAACGAAGCCCTTCAAGTATTTTGGAGTTGGTCAGTTCAATTTGAAACCCATGTTGATCGATCTTATCAAAAATGAAATCCATAATGCAGAAAATGGAAAGGAGGCTCGTATTGTATTAAAAATGAATAGCATACACGATGAGGAGATGATCGCTTTGCTCTATGAAGCCAGCCAAAAGGGAGTAAAAGTACAAATGATAATCCGGGGCATTTGCTCTATTGTCCCTGGCGTTAAGAATATTAGTGACAATATTGAAGCAATTTCAATTGTTGATCGATATTTGGAACATGCCAGAGTTTTCATGTTCCATAATGACGGAGATGAAAAAATCTATCTCTCCTCTGCGGATTGGATGGTAAGAAACTTGCACCGCCGGATTGAAACCATGTTTCCTATTTTAGATGTAAAGCTGCAAGGCGTAATTAAGGATCTGATCAACATTCAATTAATGGATAATGTAAAAGCTAGATATATCCACGTAAAGAATAATAATCTTTATCGAAAGGATACTACGGACCTTCCCGTACGGTCACAAGTGGAGACTTATTTTTATATGAAGAGGTATTCGGATCGAAAGAAAAAGAAGCAAACAACGGAAGCATTTTAATGATTTCCTTTAAATAATAACGTATATGTTGACAGCCATATCACCTATTGATGGTAGATACAAAGGGAAAACGGAGTCCCTGGATAACTATTTTTCAGAATTTGCTCTTATCAAATATAGAGTCAAAGTAGAAATCGAATATTTCAAACACTTAATTGAAAATAAAATTGGAATTCTTTCTGATTTTCCTACAGATAAGTTCGCATCCTTAAATGCTATCGTTAATGAGTTCTCTTTGGAAAACGGTCAAAGAGTGAAAGACATTGAAAAAGTAACCAATCACGATGTCAAAGCTGTCGAGTATTTTATAAAAGAAGAGTTTGATAAAATTGGTGGCTTGGAACAATTTAAAGAGTTTATTCATTTTGGACTCACATCTCAAGATATCAACAATACGTCTTTGCCCATGATGGTAAAAGATTCATTATCAGATGTTATTGTTCCTTCACTTAAAGAGGTAGTTGAGGAAATTGAGAAAATGGTGTCGGAGTATAGGGGCATTCCAATGCTGGCGAAAACACACGGACAACCTGCTTCACCTACAACATTAGGAAAAGAGTTTGCTGTCTTTGCCGAACGACTAAATGATCAATTAACTCAACTAAACACATTGCCTATTAAGGCAAAATTTGGAGGTGCCACGGGCAATTTAAATGCACATAAAGTCAGTTTTCCTCAAACCGATTGGATTGCATTTGCCTCTTCTTTTGTTGAGCAAAAATTAGGACTTGTACGTTCGAAATATACCACTCAAATTGCACATTATGATCACCTAGGTGCTATCTTCCATACGCTCGCACGCATCGACACGATATTAATCGATTTTTGCAGAGATGTATGGACCTACATTATGATGGAATACTTTAAACAAAAAGTGATTGCCAATGAGGTAGGTTCTTCCGCAATGCCTCATAAGGTCAATCCCATTGATTTTGAAAATGCAGAGGGCAATTTAGGTCTGGCAAATGCGATCTTAGAACACCTTGCGGCCAAACTGCCAATAAGCAGATTGCAAAGAGATCTTACGGATAGTACGGTGATCAGAAATGTAGGTGTCCCCTTTGGGCATATCTTAATTGCATGTAAATCCATTCAAAAAGGGATCAGTAAGTTACAATTGAATGAGGCAAAACTTAACGCCGACCTGGAAGCAAACTGGGCAGTAGTGGCAGAAGCCATACAAAATATTTTACGAAGAGAAAGTTATCCCGAACCCTACGAAGCACTGAAAGAGCTAACTCGAGGCAAGACGTCTATAACAAAAGAGGATATTCATGACTTTGTAGAATCATTGAATGTTGATGCTTCGATTAAGTCGGAATTACTGGCAGTTACACCTTACAACTATGTCGGCTATTATTAAGAAGTGAATGGAGCGACAAATTTTGGTATAGGCATAAAAAAAGAACACTTCCTGATGGGGAATCAGAAAATGTTCTGTAGTCGATTAACAAAATGAGTTCTTCTGAGTCTTTTTATTTATTCAAAATGGGGCTGAATAAATATATTGTAACTCTCAGATATATATAAGATACCCCTTGTTTAAAATGTGTTGCCTGAAGAATTAAAAAAAATTACTTTTTTTTTAAAAAAAATCACCTCGCTTTGCACAATTAAATGAATATCAAATAGTTACACTCTTTACTTCAAGTAAATTTATTTGAAAAAAAATTAAAAAGAATGTGATTATTGTAGGAATGAACGATTGGACTATTTGAGTTTTCCTCTTTTT
>JBCCVV010000048.1:0-32716 GCA_039194925.1 Bacteroidota bacterium | reverse complement strand
CTAAGTTAATTTTTATATCATAAGATCAAAGGCATAAAAAGTTCAATCTCATAATTACAACCTCTTAGAATGTATTATAAAATAATCTTAACAAAACACAAAACCATCGGATAACAATTATAAATTTTGATTAATTAGAATTTATGTAACGAACTTATTTAAACTAAAAATCAAACATTCCGCAATGAACGTAAGCTAAAACTTAAAAAAATGAATTTGTATAAGCTACGAATCTCTATTTGTCAATAACTTTTAATGTCATGAAATTTAAATCACTAAACCTTCTTATATTAATTGGCTTTTTATGTATTTATCTAACTGAGTGTTATAGCCAATTACCATTTACATTAATCACAACTCCTGACTCGGAAGAGGACTGCCAAGGTTCATTCCAGTTTATTGATGAAACTGAACATGATTGGTCGGAATATAATGCGGATTTATACAAGGACGGAGATCATGTAAAAAACTATGCCATTAGCGCAATATTTGGAACTATTCCCTCCTGTGCCGGAGACTATGTAATTGAAATCTGGGGCCCTAAGGATTATGACCCTGTCTCAGGACAAGAATACCATACCGGTTGCTTTTCCGGGCGCTCTAAATCTTTTACTATTGAAGGGGCTTGCGTCATGGAAACCAATCCCTTGGTTACGGGCATCTGCGCAGGGGAAGAAGAAGAACTGAAAACGATAACCTTAGATATAGAAGGAGGTGAAGAACCCTACTTTTTGAGCTGGTCCAACGGTACTTACGGAAACTACATGGAAACCATGGAGCCTGGATTGTATACGGTAACGGTAGAAGACAATACCGGATGCTCCATTACCGACAACATTATAATTGACAATAATGGTTCTGATTTTGGGTATACTTATGAGGTTATCCCTTTGAAAAATGGATTTCCGGGAGTGGTGAATATCACCTTTTACAATAATTATCCACCGCTTAAGGTAAGTGCGCCTTTTTCGTTATTGAATAATGAAATTTATCCTACCTGGACAGTAACCAGCGGTGAGACCATAACCGCGCAATACTTTATCCCATCTCCTCTAAACCCCATAGAATTTATAGTAACCAACAATAGTGGATGTTCCGAGAAAGTTTCGATCAACCTGTTAAATTGTTTGTCATTTGTGGTACCCGAATTTTCAGTTGGCTCCATACTTTCTTCCAATCCCGACCTGGAGATTGATGTTAACTCTATCGAAGGCGGGCTACCTCCCTATACCATCCATGTCACACGGATAAAGAAAAACAACGTAGAGTCCAATTTTGAAGAATGGCAATCGACAATCACAACCGAACAAAGTAATCCCACGCTAGATGTCCCTACCGAGGGTAAATACCGAGTAACCGTCAAAGATCAATGCCAAAACCAATTTCAAAGTGAAGTCTATGTTCCATCGAGTTCGACCTGTGAATTTCAAATTACAAATTCCGAAAATGAAAACACCCATTATTACACCCCTCGAAAAGGAGCCGGTTATAAAATAACGTTTGAAGCCATCTGTGGCTGCAACAATAAATGTACGCAAGGTGTGATATTGGATAAAGATCCAAAAATTGATATCAAGAATAAAAACATCAATAGCAATTGGGGAGACGTGATCATCACCTGGCCATCCATTCCCGGATATCAAAACGATGACAACAGTGAGACTACCACTTACGCTTGGGAAAATGGTTCATTGCAGGTTGATGGCAAAGAAAGTTTTTCCCTGGGAAATTTTCTGGACGATAAAACGGAACCCATTGACTTAGAGGTAATCGTCAATTATACCGGGATCAATTGCATTGTAAAAATACCCATGACGTTTAGTCCAACATCCTCTGTACCACAACTCAACTTCGATGAGGTTAACAAGGTAATTTTATCGGGACCTCAAACATTACTGGAACAGGTTGGAATTTGGGATGATGGGTACTTCAAAGAAAGTTTAGCACTAAATAGTGTCTGTAAGAATTGTTATACAAGCTCCGAAGGAGTATTGGTCAATGAAGTTTGCGGTGATGTTGAAGACATAATAAATTTTGTATACAGCCCCAATGACTTTGACAACCCTTGCAATGGTGGAGGTGAAATTACCGCTTATAACTTTGATGGTAACAACATTACCGCTCAGAAAATAAAAATTTCAGCGGGTACAGCCGTTAAAGCCTATATCTTGAATGAAATAGGTGCAATGTTCAACTTAGATGTAGCAGTATGTGAAGAGGGAGGAGGAGGATGTCTATTTTCATCAGAAAATGTATTTAATTTCCCAATCAAAAACAATAATGGTGATCCCTATTTGATATTGGGCACCTACTGTGAATCAGCCATAAATCAAATTGATAGTGACTTAGACTATGTTCATGATGATTGGGACAATTGTCCAGACGTTAAAAACCCCGCCCAATGGGACTACGATAACGATGGAATAGGAGATGCATGTGATAATTGTCCGAAAGATTTTAATCCCGGTCAGGAAGATGATGATCAAGATGGTAAAGGAGATGTTTGCGACACATGGGATATAGGTATTGAAATATCCATTAATAGTGGAAGCAGCAATACAAACGATGCTGATTATGATGGCGTTATTGATATTTTGGACAATTGTGTAGATACTCCCAATCCAAACCAAGAAGATGAAGACGACAATGGGGTTGGAGATGCTTGCGACTGTCAAACTGTATTAAACAATACCATTGATGGGTATTGTTACGAAACGCTGGAATGTCCCGATGAAGAACCATTTGATGGGCCCTTATATGCATGCGTATATTGGGTTAATAATTGCTCAATCATAGACGGCGTATGTGATTTAAGTTGGGAAGTGCCACAAAATGGAACTGCTCACATAAGATTAAAAAAGGAAAGCGATAATAGTACTCTATTTGAAACTACAGAAACATGCGAAGCGGGTTGGAATGCCTTTTATATCTATCAGGAAGAACATTTGAATAACTATTTGGGCTGGATCGATATTCAACTCTCATATTTTAGTGAAGGTATGGGAGCAGTTATTTTAACAAGTAAGATGTATTCATTACAATTTACAGATGAAGAAGACCCCTCCACCCGAGAAAGTGAACATGAATCCTTTGCCGCTACAATCTACCCTAACCCTACTTCCAATGATCTTACTGTAAAATCTGAACAGGAAATCAAAGACATAGCAATCATGTCGATTGAAGGTAAGGTGGTCTATAATCAAACAGGAATATTTGAGAAAGAACAGACGCTGGACTTACATTTTCTATCGTCCGGATTGTATTTTATAAGAGTCACATCTGCAGAAAATGAATCCATTCTTGAAAAAATAATTGTTCAAAAATAGATTAGATAGCCAATCCGTTTTGAATGCTTTTGAGCAGTATCCAACTGTTCAAAAGCATTCATAATTTGATATTCCTATATAATTAATAGAATCACTTATTTTAATTGATCTTTTCAACGTAAAACGTTGATAGAAGGTAAAAGCTCAATTACTTTTCTACTCCTCATACATCTCAATCGGAGGACACGTACACACCAAATTTCGATCCCCAAATGCATTGTCTACTCTTGTCGTTGAAGGCCAGAATTTTTTGCTGCTATACAAATAAGGCAACGGATACGCTGCTTCTTTTCTTGAATAGGCATGCGACCAGTCATCGGCCGAAACTTCATGTAACGTATGCGGTGCATTATTCAATACATTATCAACAGGGTCTGCGCTGCCGTCTGCAATCGCATCTATCTCAGCTTTGATACTGATCAATGCATCACAAAAACGGTCCAATTCGTCTTTATCTTCGCTTTCTGTAGGCTCAATCATTATCGTACCAGCAACTGGAAAAGACAACGTTGGAGCATGAAATCCATAATCGATCAGCCGCTTTGCAATATCCTCTGCAGTTACATTCAGCGGTTTGAATTGTCGAAGATCAAGGATCATTTCATGTGCTGCCATCCCTTTCTCACCTTTGTACAATACAGGATAATGATCTTCCAAACGTACCCGCATATAATTTGCATTTAAGATGGCATATTGAGTTGCATTGGTCATCCCTTCTCGACCCAACATTCGAATATAAGCATAGGAGATCAGCAAGATGCTTGCACTACCCCAGGGAGCGGCAGAAACAGCCGTTATTGACTTATCTCCCCCAGTCTCTATTAAGGTGTGTCCCGGAAGATACGGTGCCAATTTATCATTCACACAGATAGGTCCCATACCCGGACCTCCACCTCCGTGAGGAATAGCGAAAGTTTTATGCAAATTCAAATGACACACATCCGCCCCTATAATTCCTGGACTGGTCAATCCAACCTGGGCATTCATATTCGCTCCATCCATATACACCAAACCTCCATTGTCATGAATAATCTGACAGATTTGCTTTACCTCCGTTTCAAAAACGCCGTGTGTACTTGGATATGTAATCATCAAAGACGCCAGATTATCTTTATACACTTCAGCTTTTGCCTTTAAATCATCAACATCGATGTTACCATCTTCATCACATTTTACAACGACCACTTTCATACCCGCCATTACTGCTGAGGCAGGATTCGTACCGTGGGCAGAGGATGGTATCAAAGCAATGTTGCGATGTGTATTGCCTCTGTCTTGATGATAGGCGGCGATTGTCATTAACCCTGTATATTCCCCTTGAGCTCCGGAATTTGGCTGCAAACTGCATGCTGTAAATCCAGTAGCCTCACATAAGTATTTGCTCAACTCATCGAATATTTGAGCATAGCCTTGGGCTTGAGAAACTGGTGCGAATGGATGCAACAAAGAAAATTCTGGCCATGAAACTGGGATTAGTTCCGTTGCAGCATTCAACTTCATAGTACAAGAACCTAAAGCAATCATACTATGAACCAGAGAAAGATCTTTATTCTCAAGACTTTTAATATAGCGCATCATCTTAGATTCGGTATGATGACTGGAAAATACGGGATGCGTCAAAAACGTACTTGTTCTTTGCAAACCATTAGGAATCATCATTTGACCATTGGCATTAGAAATAGACAGATTGGAGTCTTTGATTTTGGCAAATACCTTCAGCAGCGCTCCAATATCTGTAGCGTCAATCGTCTCATCGATAGAAATACTCACATGACCCTTATCATAAAATAAGTTTATCTTATTCTTTAATGCCTCTTCTCTGATATTTTCAGCCTCTGCATCAGATACTTTGATCGTTATGGTATCAAAAAAAGATTGATTGGCAAGATCAAATCCCAACCCTTTAAGATTATTGGATAAGGTGTAGGTGTGATGATGAATAGTACTCGCAATATCTTTAATCCCCTCCGCTCCATGATATACAGCATACATACTCGCCATCACAGCTAGTAATGCCTGAGCAGTACAAATGTTAGAGGTGGCTTTTTCTCTTTTTATATGCTGTTCCCTTGTTTGAAGCGCCATTCTCAACGAACGGTTTTCCAATCTATCCTGAGATACTCCAATAATTCTACCTGGAATTTGACGCTTGAAGTCTTCCAATGTAGCAAAATAAGCAGCGTGTGGTCCACCATATCCCATAGGCACTCCGAATCGCTGCGTATTTCCAACCACTGCATGTGCACCCCACTCGCCGGGAGGAGTCAGCAATGCCAGACTCAACAGATCAGCTGCAACACAAACATATGCTCCCAGTTCAGAACATTTATCGGTAAATGATCTGTAATCTTCTATACTACCAATTTTGTTAGGATATTGAACCAATGCTCCAATATAATCGTCGTCCATATCATGGGTAGCATAATCACCTCTTACGATTTCAATATTAATGGGTTTTGCCCGAGTGATCATGATATCCACCGTCTGATCAAAAACCTGATTGTCTACAAAAAATTTGGTGGCAGGATTTTTCTTTCTCTTTTTATTTCTTGCTCCTTCAAACATGGCCATTGCTTCAGCTGCTGCCGTACCTTCATCCAAAAGTGAAGCATTAGCGATGGGCAGTCCTGTCAAATCGGAAACCATAGTTTGAAAATTGAGCAATGCTTCCAATCTTCCTTGTGCAATCTCAGCCTGATACGGGGTATATTGTGTATACCAACCTGGGTTGTGAAAAACATTTCGTAGAATCACTGATGGTGTAATCGTACCATAATACCCTTGACCAATATAATTTTTAAATATCTTATTTTTTTGGGCAATTTCTTTTAATTCTTTTAAATATTGATACTCAGAAACGGCATTCGGAATATCCATCTCTTTTTCTGATCGTATGTGGTCCGGTATGGTAAGATTTATTAATTCATCGAGAGAATCTACCCCGATTTTTGACAACATTTCCGATTTCTCTTCTTCTGAAATTCCTATGTGTCTTCGCTGAAAACTTTTTTGTGCAAAAGATGCCATCTTCTTCTTTTTGGTTAGGTCTAAAAAGTATCAAACAACTCAATTGATAATGAGTCCGAAATATGCCGCGAAAATATGTAATAAACCTTGAATATGAACAAGTCTATTTGCTATATTTCACTATTAAATTAACAATTTTCATAAACATAGGTTCTAAGTAAGAAATTATCCTATCTGATCTTTATGCCAAAATGAAAAACAAGATTTTAGAACACTTTCAAACACGGTTTGATTCACCAAAATTTCTGGTAAAAGCACCGGGCAGAGCGAATATTATCGGTGAACATACGGATTACAATCACGGCCTGGCGTTGCCCTTCGCTATAGATCAACATATTGTGATGGTATTTGGTGAAAATTCTTTGGGTAGATTACGCATTTTCGCTGCGGATATCGATGCATACGAAGAAATTGAAATAACCAACCTGGCATATCAATCCGAAGGTTGGACCCGATATTTTATAAATTCATTACTGGCTGCTGAATTGAACGATTGCAATGGAATGGATATCGTTTTTGGCGGCAATTTGCCGCAAGGTGCTGGTATTTCTTCCTCTTCCGCAATTGCATGTGGATTTTTAACGGGTATCAATGCTTTTTACAATTTAGATCACAATAGCGATAAAGTAATTGATCTTGCCTCTCAAGCAGAAAATGGTATAGGTTTAAATGGTGGTATCATGGATCAAACATGCATAGTCAAAGGGAGAAAAGACAAAGCGCTCCGTATCGATTTTCGAGACACGTCTGTGAAGCATTTTGAGATGCCCGATAATCGATTTTCTTTTTACCTTTTTAATAGCGGTCAAAAACACGATCTGGTTGAAACCGGCTACAATCAAAGAAGAGCAACCTGTGAACAAGCCCTAAAAACGATTCAATCCATCCGTCCACGTGTCAAAACCTTAAGAGATGTAACATTGGAGGATATCAACACTATTCTAAAAGACCATGTTGCGCAAAGAAGGTGTCTGCATGTACTGGAAGAAAATCTTCGGGTAGAAAGCACCTGTCAGGTATTGTTGAAAAAAGATTATCATACCCTAGGCGCAATCCTGCTTGAATCCCACAAAAGCCTTTCCAAACTCTATGAAATAAGTACACCTGAAATTGACTACCTGGTCGAACGAAGCCAACAAATTCCTGCCATCCTTGGAAGTCGAATTATGGGTGGTGGATTTGGCGGATGCACGATCAATTTTGTCAAGGGTGAACTTCATCCTGAGGAACTTGAGCGATTAAAACAAGACTATGAGGAGAAATGCGGATTTGAATTGCAAATTCATAAGGTATCAGCGGGGGATGGTGTTCGCGTATTAGAATTATAACTACTTAATTTCTAAACGGAAATTTGATCTTTGGCCACTTCAAACCGGATAAATCAATTTTAATTTTATGCCCGATCTCTCTTGCAATTGTATATCTCAGATACAATTCATTCCCAATAAGTGCTAAAACACCTAAGGTAAAGCTGGTAATCTTTAGCACCGAAATGGAAGAAGCCAAATCCTTATAAAAAGGCCGTATAATCAACAATTCTGCTACAGAAATGAAAACAGCAGAAATCAACATAACCACAGCAATGGCTTTGGTACCTTCATACCAATCTCTTCCCTGTTTGCGTTTACATTTACCAAACAAAGCACGAGCGGTCATATTTTCTCTGTCAAGTTTCACCAACGCCTTAAGTACATTTTCAGAATGGTTATACTGGCCCGTATTGTAAAGGCAGGCCGCTTTCTTAAAAAGAAGATCATTGTAAATATTGACCCCATTGTAATGGAAAATATTGTCCATTATGACCAACTCAATCAAAGAATCTACCTGTGAAAGAAACTTGTGATATTTCCCAATCTCAAAAAGACAAATGAGATAATCCAGATCCACATCTACACGCTCTTCATAACTCAAATAGTGAATCAGTGCCCTGTTACTTTCATAATAACGGACTTTATCCCTAAATGCATTATTTCCCATTCGGTGATATTCAAAATAAAAATCGTTATGTCCTTGATTTTGAATCACAATTTTTTCATTATATATAAAATCGGTTTTGACGGACTGGCATCCAACTCAAAACTGACGATTTGAAGATTTAACAAATATAAACCATCAGACACTGCATTGTCAACAAAAACCATCTCAGTAATTGTCTTTTCTGTGTCAATAATATTGGGATAATTCCAAAAAGCCTTATGCGCCGATAGTTTTCCACCATCCTCCTCCCTATCCACCGAGGGTAAGTCAAGCAACAAATGCTTTATCCCTTTATCTACTAAAAATTGAATAGCCTTATGATCCATGTACGGTGGATTTGTACCACTGTAAATTCTCTTTTGCTTTTCACTCCCATTTGGCAATGTTCGGATAATTAACGCTTCTGGAATATCATCGCCCAAAAGATCCACAATTTGGTGATATGTGATTACCTTATCTTTATTCTCCATCAGTTGAGGATAGATCGAGACTACCTTGGAGACAAAATGAAAATTTTTCAATACAGAATTAATCGAAACGGACGCAGATGAGATATGCCCCACACATTCGGTATGCGTTCCATTGCCGTGAGGATTGATTTGCACATTTTTAAAATTCACACCTCCACCCTGCTCCACATCACCTATCCAATCTCCTGCTTTCACAGGTTGAGCATCAAAAATTGGAGCCCAAAAGCAATTTGGACCATCACTACCTGGTACCAATGGAATGGAAATGTCTATTGGTGACGATAAATCTACCGCGTAATTTGTCCCTTTAAAATCTACCTGAATACGCATTAAATGACTCATTTTGAAGCCATCAAATTAACAGTTTGATCTTGTACTTGTTCTATAAATTGAGATAATTCTATTGCAGAAAGCAGAAGACTCGAAATTCTTTTGATTCATTGACGTAAAGCCAGAGGTCATTGGTTATTCATGCTTAGCTGAACCTTACCGGAGGGGAGGGACTCTTCTTCACCCTTTATTTGATAAGTACCAATAATACCCAAATAATTTTGTGACAGATCCTTCACTTCTTTAAATTGAGTACATTCCAGTGCATTGGAAAAGAAAATATGATCATAAGGTACTCTTAAGTTACCATCGACAAGGTCTCTTCGTGAATTTTGAAGATTTGTTTTGGCTCTGAAATTTCTGATTTCATTGGCCCAATAAACCATATTGTATTCCCCAAGTGCAATTAATGGCTCATTCGAATTATTCACGTGATCTGCTATACTATTAAGTTGCTCCGCAGCTTGATTTAAACTTTGATTGTCCAATGCAGGTGTCAAATGTGAAGAGATAACCTGAAAATTGGTCTCATCCTTTGCTATAATAACATTCAAATTTGGCTTGCCTTCACATTCAAAAATATCAGACGCAGCAAATGGAAACCTACTAAAAATACCCAATCCGTAGAAATCAGCTCTTTTTTCCAATATGGAATGCGGATAAGCTTCCGAAAGGGCCATTCTAAGCCTTCTATCCCAATTGGGCGTTAATTCCTGAAACGAGACCACCTCGATATTTTCATCCTTTAGAAGGTTTTCAATCGGTGTAATCTCAAAAGGTAAGTTTCCTAGATTGATGTGTGCAACATTTAGTTTGGTTTCCGTATTTTCTTTGGAATAATTTAATGTATCCAGAGAAGCATTTTTCAAAAAAATACACAATGCCGCAGTACATGCCAATGCGGTAAACATAACTTTTGGTTTCTTAAAGACCATCGCCAACATGCTGAATAAAAGCATACCCAACATTATGTGTACTGAATATTCTGAAACTTTTCTGATTAAAGGAACCTGTGGAGAAAGTAAAACAATAGCTGTACCTACAACTAGAATTGAGGACAAGCTGGTTTGGATCATGTTGTTTTTAAATCGCTCGGTCACAGTCATTGTTTCACATTAACACAAATGTATTATTATATTATCTGGGATTTGCTAACTGATCATTAAGGCTTTAGACGCCTATTTTACTTATTGGAGTATATTTTTGTAAAATACGTTACAAATATATCTGATTCTTATTCATTTCTTGAATTAATCGATAAAATCTGCTAGAACTACAGATAATTTAACATTAAGGACATCTCCATCGGGATGAAAGAGTTTTCCAACAATGATATATATCCCAATATCTGCAATTAGATTGTCATCTCCTGTACCATCCCATGTAATTATTCCTTGAAGGCCGAGTAACTCATTGTTATTCAACTCCTTAATTTTAAATCCAGCCGCATCATGAATTGAAAAATTTGCCACATACCCCACCTTATCAAGTGTGTAGCTCAAGATCATCTGATCATCTTCGCCATCCTGATTGGGTGAAAAGATCTCCGTTACCAATCCAAAAATTTCCTCTCCAGTAATACTTGGGATCAAATTAGAATTTTTATATCCTGGCGTAGCAAATCTTACATTTTCGGCTCCGGACTGCCAATTGTTTTCATTGTCCGATGCTACTTCAAAACTCACTCGCTCTAAACTCACCCCTTCCGTATCGTCTAATAATTGGAAATGCTGATCGACATGGTAATCAAAAGAATCCAGAACAACTCCAGATTGATTTAACAACATGACGTTTCCCTCTTCATTATTAAATGCAGGTAATTCCTGAAATTCAATGTTCGCTCCAGCATCAGGTTTGTATTCCTGGAAAAGGAAATCCACTTCTTCGGTCAAGGCAAGATAGGATTGAGGCGGCATAACCAAAGACTGAGTAACCATCTTGCTTTCATCTCTCTGATCATTTCTTATCGTTATACCTTTAAGCTCCAAATTTTTAATGGATCCATTGTATAATTCCACAAAATCCTCACCTCCCGTATATGGATCGAATAAAATCTCACTTAGCAATAAGTCCCCTAAATTTGGCTCATCCGCAAATAGAAAGGACACTTCCTGAACATCCATTTCATTCTCATTTAGGTCCGAAATTCCAGCAACGCTTAAAATATTAGTTATGGTAGCATTAAACGACTCTGCGAATTCTAGTTGGTATTTGTCACCTATTCCACCCATAGTGATTGCAATAGGATTACTTTCATTATTTAATAGGTAATTCGCAACCATCGTTGCATCCATTTGATCGACGGGTTCATTAAAGGTAAGTCGAATGGTATTCGCATCGATTATTTCGTTTTGAATTACCTGGGGCGGAGATGTATCTCTTTCAAACCGCTGTATACTTGCATCATCATAAAAAAACTTATCCGCACGACTCGCACTGTACTTGCAATACAATCCAAAAAACTGACTATTTTTCAATGAAAATTGATCTTCCAAAAATTCGAATTCCAGAGAGGTAAATTCATCTCCCTCATAATTGGTACGTACCGACCAAAGTCCATCTGGATAGACATCTATTTGCAAGCGAACCACTGCAGGTTCAGCGGCCATTGCGCCCATTGAAGCGGAAGCAATAAAAAACTCTACCCCCCCTTCCAAATAATAAAACTTGAGTGCATCATCCGATCCATTCTCTCCTATCTCAATAAAGTAGCCACTTGCCATCGTGAAATCCTCATTATCCAATGCTAAATATATTCTTGATTTATTATTATCGGACGGTGCAAAATCCATTACGTGAAGCAACTTAAAAGTAACCGTATCAAAATCAATTGTACTTGGTCTGTAGATATAAGTTTCTCCTGCCTCAGGTGCATTAAGTTGCAATCGTTCGTTGTCATTGATCACAAAATCAGCGATATCACCTGACCAAATGGAGAGATCATCTGTACTGAAATCTTGTGTCCATTGGCCAAAGCCGGTAGTTGGAATCAAACCAAGAGAGGCAACAAATATAAATATGTTAAGTATTAAAGACTTCATCGGCGGTAAGATAGGGAAGGAAAATTAATATTGTATGTATTTAGATTGATGAATCTATGAATACATAACCTAAAGCTAAATACCTAGTGACTAATTGTTAAAAATAGAGCGCTTCCTACAACTCATTCGTTACTTATGCGTTTCTTTGCGACCCAGAGATACAATTATTAAAAACTAAATTTAAAAGCACATGAAATTAGCAGTTGTAGGAGTTACTGGTCTGGTAGGTGGTGTCATGCTGGAAGTACTAAATGAGCGAAATTTCAAAATTGATGAATTCATCCCTGTGGCATCCGAGCGATCTGTAGGTAAACTTATCCCTTTTAAGGGTGAAGAATATCCTGTGGTATCCATGGCGGATGCTGTAGAAATGGCTCCTGACATTGCCATTTTTTCTGCTGGAGGAAGCACCTCATTGGAATGGGCTCCGAAATTTGCTGAAAAAGGTACAGTGGTTATTGATAATTCTTCCGCCTGGAGAATGGACCCTGAGAAAGTACTTTGTGTACCTGAGATCAACGCCAACCTGCTGGATAAATCAACTAAAATCATTGCCAATCCCAATTGTTCTACCATCCAGATGGTAGCTGCGTTAGCACCACTTCATCAGGCATTTGGAATCAATCGATTGGTTATTTCTACCTATCAGTCGTTTACTGGTACTGGCGTAAAGGCAGTAAATCAGTACCAACATGAAAAATCAGGCCATGCATATAATGCAGAAACAGCAGCGTACCACCATCCAATCTTCGAAAATTGTATTCCCCATTGCGACATTTTTCTCGACAATGGATATACCAAGGAGGAAATGAAATTGGTTAATGAAACTCAAAAAATTCTTGGTGATGATTCATTGAGAATTACAGCAACAGCCGTACGAGTACCTGTGGATGGTGGGCATTCAGAATCAGTAAATGTTGAATTCAAGAAACATTTTACGCTCCAAGAAGTTACTACTCTACTGGAAAATACCAAAGGGGTAGTTGTACAAAATAATATAGCACAAAACGAATACCCCATGCCTTTGTTCGCAAAAAATAAAGACGAGGTATTTGTAGGTAGAATACGCAGAGATGAAAGCACTGAAAATGGGCTTAATCTTTGGATTGTATCAGATAATCTCAGAAAAGGAGCAGCCACCAATGCTGTTCAAATTGCTGAATATTTGATAGAGAACACGTTAGTATAGTATTAAAAGAATAGACCAAATTGGTCAAAACACACAGAACATCCTGCATAGCAGACATGAAAAGACACACAGCATGAAACGTAAAATCGTACTTTGGGGTACCAACGAAAAAGAAGAAAAAATACTTGTTGCACTGCACCTATTAGACAAAGAGGGAAAAGTCAACCTCTACACTTTTAACGAAAATATCGCTACCGAAGAATTCTACAATCAAATGCTCAATCAATGGAGAGAAGGCATTGAAATTGAATTTCCAGAAGGGTATACAATTTTGGAAAGACCTTTATCCATCTCTGACAGCATCTTACCAGTAGAAATCAAAGTGGATCGTCCAGACATTATCAGCAGGGCACAAACGGAGTGGCATGTTGTCGTGCTTTCTTCAAAAATGTACCAAATGTATAAATCAGAACTGGAAGACCTCTCCGAGACCATTGAAAATCTCAGAGAATACGACAACAAGATCTGGAACGAAATGCGTAACTTTTGGTCTAAGGTTCAAGAACATGTAATTGAGAAAAACCTGTCCAGAGATCATGCACAATCCTTAAAAAATAAAACCAATCGACTGTTTGACCGATTAAAAGAATTGAAAAAGAAAGTCGAAGAAGAATACGAAGCGAATTCTGCCAAGCACAAGGATATCTTCATGAGCGGGCTCAAGGAGATTGAAGAAAAGATCGAAAAAGGATTGGGTTTAAAACCAATATTCGAAGAATTAAAGTCACTTCAGTATAAACTCAGAGATATAAAATTCACCAAGAATGATCGAAATACTGTCTGGGAACGATTGGATGCTGCCTTTAAAGTAGTAAAAGAAAAGCGATTTGGTGACAAAGGTGAAAATTCTTCACATCTGGGTCGCCACCAGCGAAGATATGATGGATTGATCAATGCCATCGCCAAAATGGAGAGGTCAATCAAAAGAGACAAAGACGATCAAAAATTCCAGGATAGAAAAATAGCAACAACAAATGGCCAACTTGAGATGCAGATTCGGCAAGCCAAAGTCAAAATGATCGAAGAACGCATAAAGTCTAAGGAAATAAAGTTACAGGATATGTATAAGACAAAGAAAGAGCTGGAAGCCAAGATTGAAAAGGAAAAGCAAAAAGAGGAGAAGCGCGCTAAAATGGATGAAGCAAAAGCGGCAGCAGAAGCAAAAATTGCGGAAGAAATGAAGAAATCCGCAGAAGCCAATGAAGCAGAAGCAGAAAAACTTGAAGAGGCAGCAGCCAAGATAAAGCAAGCAAAAGAAAAGAACAGCGGAAAACCATCAACCGAATCGAACGTCGAAGAATCTAAAGTTATAGCTTCTGATTCTGGCAATGAAACCCACACAGAAATTGGACAGACTTCAGCCGAAAGTGATGAAAAACCAGAAACTGTATCACAAGACAATACAAATGATGAAGTCGAGGAATCCGGTGAAAAACCATCTACCGAATCAACGGTAGAAGTGTCTGAAGATGTAGCTTCTGATTCAGACAAGGAAATCTCCTCTGAAGATGGGCAGACTTCTACCGAAGGCGGTGATAAACCAGAAGCAGAACAAATGACAGAAAATGCAGTAGTTGAAGTAGCAGAGGAGTCCGCTGAAAAACCATCTACCGAATCAACGGTAGATGTGTCTGAAGATGTAGCTTCTGGTTCTGACAATGAAATCTCCTCTGAAAACGGACAAACTTCTAACGAAGGCGATGAAAAACCAGAAGCAGAACAAAAGACGGAAAATGCAGTAGTTGAGGTAGCAGAGGAAAAAATTGAAGATGCTGTGAACAAGCTTAAATCAGAGGAAGAAGAATAATTATATATTTTATAATCAACTCATAAAATACCCGTCAAATCAATTTTGATGGGTATTTCTATTTTATTATGTTTATATTAGAGCATAACCTTTACACTATAACCAAATACATTTATATTCTATCACTTTCTAAATATCAAGTTCTAATGAAGACCAATTTTAACTATTTCCTATTCTCAATATTATTCATTGTGACAATAACATCTTGCTCGGATGCTGATAGTAATTGCAACGTGAATAACTTCAAATTTCTTCAAGATGGCAATGAATTGACCTATGAATTCGCAGGGTTTGCATGTCTTTTTAGCGATCGTTTGAAAGTAAGTTATTTTGCCGGCGAAGAAAATGGATTTGTTATCACCAACGAATGTTTTTTATCCGGTTCAGAAGAGTTTTCTACAGAATTTGCTCGTGTACCAATTCATGAATGCTCCGGTGATTTGTACGCATTAGATGCAGAAGGTAAATTCATGACAGATAATTTTAGGTATAAAGGAAATCGTAGCTTGGGTGATACCTGGACGAATATCGATGAAAACAACGTGAGTGCTACCTATACCGTTCTCGAAAAAGATATAAGCGTCGAAGTTCCTGAAGGCACTCATATCTGTGACATGATCTCTTATGCTCAGGAAGGTGCCTTCAATGTTGATACAATCTACTTCAACAACGAAGTAGGATTTGTGAAGTATAGCGGGATTTTACAGGAATATGCTTTACTTGAAAAGAATTTTTGATCTACACAGTCGAAAGCTAGAAAAGACCTAAGAATGCACCTCTGTAACTGACCCCAATCGGTAATTTCTGACCGTTTACATCTACTTCACTTTGGTTGTAATATTTGATATGGGTCAAAGAAATGGCATACGATCTATGAATCCTTACAAAATCCTGTCCTGGTAGTTTTTTCATCATAGACCCAAGATTACCTTTTACTACCAGACGATCGCCCGTAGTATGAATTCGCACATAGTCCTTTAAACTTTCGATATATACGATGTCTTTAAAATATACCTTATGATGTGTTTTATTTACATTTAAAAAAAAATGATCGGGTTGCTTCGACTCTTCCTTATGAGAATTGATCGCTCCGGCAATTCTGTTTCGATAGCGATCCACGGCCTTCAAAAATCGATCAAACGCAATTGGTTTTAGCAAATAATCAATAATGTCAAAGTTATAACTGTCCAACGCATACTCTCGGTAAGCCGTAGTCAATATTATTGCAGGTGGATTTTTCAATGTTTTGATAAAATCAATACCATTGAGCACGGGCATCTGAATATCTAAAGACAACAAGTCAACCTCCTTATCCTTTAACATATCAAATGCTTTTACTGCGCTGTGGCTCGTACCCATCACCTCGATTTGCTCTATCATTCTTGAATAATTAAGCAATAAGTCAATTGCCGGTGGCTCATCATCAACAATCAAACATCGTATTTTATCCATTCTCAAGATTTAGAATTAGTTCTATAGTTTTCGACTTGTTGTCCATTTTCTCATCCAATTCATACCTATTGGGATACGAAAGTTCAAGTTGCCTTTTTATAACGGATAAATCGGTAGCTTCATGAACTAGATTTCGTTTGTAAGCTTCATCAAATGAATTATGAATCCTGCAATAAAGCCTCTCCTCCGATTCAAAAATAGCAATATCTACCCTTTGTCTATTGATCTGTTCCTCCATCTCTTCTTTGAAAAAATGCTCTACAAGAGATAAAAATACCAGCGGTGAGATCAATTTTGTAAGATCTCCAATTACATCAAAGTATATAGATATCTCTTGACCCAGTCTCATTCGTTTGAGTTCTATAAAATTTCCTATTGCTTCTACTTCTTCCCTTAAGGCTACTTCCGGCTGCTGGCTTTTGTACAATACATAATCCAATATACCCGATAGCCTCATAATCATGTCCGGCGCGTTTGGGGATTCTTCCCGGATGCACTTGTACAAGTTGTTCAACGTATTAAGGAGAAAATATGGATTGATTTGAGCTTTCAAATAATTTAATTCATTCGTCAACTTTTCCTTTTCCAATTGCCGAATGCGTTGTTGTTCTTCTCTACTTTTAAAATGAGACTCCACAGCCAACAACACCATAGCCGGTGAATAAAAACGAACAACTTTAACCAAAATATCCGCCATAACATCATATTGAATCTGGCTGTTAAAACCTCGAAACCCGTCTATTAGGATAAGACCAAATCTATGCAGCCCATACAATAATAAGGATGTTGCAATGAGACTGGCAAAGAATCCAATTTTCCTATTTCGATCATAAAGAAATGGCAATTGGACATACCTTAGCGTATAATAGGCTAACATATATAAGATGATATTCTTAATGTTTATTACCATTATCAAATGTGCTTCTCCATTAATCGACAGCATAATGGTATAAATCACATATATCAAAACCCAGATCAATGCATGCATGAAGATATTTCTCATACGACCTGAGTTTGAATGGTAAGGACTACATTGAAATAGGTCTTCATGTTGTCGATCTCTAATTGATGACAACTTGGGTAGATGAGATCCAACTGTCGTTGTATATTTTTCAATCCTATTCCTTTTTTATAAGCATCGTTCAATTCACCGGAATATCGGCTTTTGGTATTCCATACTTTACAGCGTATACAATTTTGATTTGTTCCAATCTCTATCTTTATTTTAGGATTGTCAATATCGCCACTTGCCCCATGTTTAAATGCATTTTCCACCAGCGATAACAGAATCAAAGGAGATATCTTCAAACTAAGATTATCGCTGATCTGACAGTCAATATCCAGCCGCTCTCCATATCTGATTTTCTCCAGAGCCATGAAATTTTGTATCGTTTGAACTTCCTGGCTCAAGGGCACACTTTTGTTTTGACTTGTATTCAAAACGTAATTAAGTATACTCGACAACTGCATGACCATATCGGCAGCTTTTGGCGACTTGTTGATTACATTTGAATATAGATTATTCAACGTATTGAATAAAAAGTGTGGATTGATCTGAGCTTTGAGAAACTTCAACTCAGTGGCCAATTTTTCTTTTTCCAATTGATGAATTCGTTCCAGTTCTTTTTGTCGGTTTATGGAAGACTCCCACGTCAATAATATCGTTGCCGGGGCAAAAATTTGTACCATTTGTAACAAAAATTCACTCAGTTTATATGGCCTTGCATTGACAAAACCTCGAAGATCATCCAACCAAAGTATTCCCATTACTCGCCAAAACGCATACAAGAGGACAGACATTGTTATCAAACAAACTATGAAATGAATGATTTTGCCTTTATTCAGCAGATGAGGTATGAATACATGCTGAAGCGAATAATATACGGCCATGTACATTCCTACTTGAATAAGGTTGACCTGAAAAAAGACCGAATAAGAACTTTGATTCCCTCGGATATAAGTCCAAACCATATAAATGATCAACCAGAATAATGTGTGTCTTAAATATTTGGGCATCACGTAAGATACATTCAAAATGACAATTGAATTTTAAAAATATACATGCTTCCCATAGGTGTATACATACGGCATTCTTCTGCACATACTAAGAATACCTATACATTTATCACCAATTCTTATATTTCCGAAAACAAAGAAACTGAAACCCTCTAAATTACATGATATATAGAGGTAAAAGCCCGTCACGATTGAAAATGATATGAATTACTTCATCGTATTCTACATACTATTTTTCCTCCTGGTCAATTCAAATGCACAATACTCATCAGTCATTTCTAATGCCAATGCAAAAGTCAGGATGGATGGTAGGTTGTCCGAAAACATTTACAATCAACTCATATCATTCACCCCTTTTTGCAATCATTTTCCCATGGATAGCAGACAAGATGAACATCAGACCGAAGTAAAGATATTTTACAATGGTCGGTTTCAATTTATTGGTGCGGTCTGTCATGACAGCGAACCAAGAAACAACTACCGCAGGCTCGATTTCTAATTTATTAATTAATCAATCTAAATTCAACCATGAAAATCTTTTTATCCAAATTTAACTTTACCGTTCTAGCTTCTATTTTTCTGTTCTTTTACACCTCAAATTCTGATACAAAATCAGCATCCATAGAGAATCCCGACAAAATCGAGATAGAGAACACCATCCAAATGTACTTTGATGGGTGGCTTACTGGTGATACAACTTTAATAGGTACAGCCATGCATTCAACATGCAAATTGAAAACGTTGAAAAACGAAAAGGTGGCAATCTATGATAGATCTACCTATCTGAGCTTTTTTGAACCTCGACCAAAACTAGAAAATGCAGAAGGTAGAATTCTTACCATCGATATCACTGGTCCGGCAGCTTCCGCAAAAGTGGAATTGGAAACGGCCGAGCGATTATTTACAGATTACTTTAACTTGCTTAAAGAAAAGGATCGATGGTACATCATGGACAAGATATCCACCAATGTCGCAAAATGACAATACATTTCATTGCGCTCACTCCTATTAATCCATAAATGAACTTCGAATTACTTAAATAACGAACCATGAAAAAGATACCGTTAATTATTATCCTCGCTCTTGCATTTCAAACTGCAATTGCTCAGAATGACATTCAAGAAATCACAAAAACACTAACAGACTACATAGAAGGATCCACGGACGGTCAACCAGAACGATTGAAGACGGCTTTCCATCCTGATCTTAATCTCTATTCGGTGGGAAATGACGACAAACTGAGAATTTGGTCTGGGGAGGCATACATTAAAGACACCAAAGAAGGAAAACCCACAGGAGAAGATGGAAAGATTATATCCATCGACTTTGAAAATAATGCAGCAATGGCAAAGGTGGAAATCTCTCACCCCAAAAGTAAAAGCACTTATATAGATTATTTTATGCTTTTAAAATTAGAGGGAAAGTGGACCATTATTCATAAGATGTATACCAAACGTACTTCGAATAAAACATATGAGGTGAAAAAGGAATAAAGTATATCAAGTTCACTGATTCAACTAAAGTAAAAATGAAGATGCGGTCAACCGTATTGACCAAGCGACATAATCCAAATTTGAAGTAAAATTGAAGGTATAGCCATGATATAACTAACCGCAATTTTTTGTTGATACCCACGTTATAAACCATGAAAGTCATGTAAAAATTTGATTCTAAGAACGACGAAAAATCGATTCAAGAATACTATGAAAAGCAAAATTCTTTTCCTACTACTTGTTATGCTTTTTACCAATGGTTATGCTCAAGACAAGCGGATAATCGTCCATGATCTGGTCACAGGTGAAATAGATTCGATAGCGCCGGTTTTTTATGATTCTACCATTATTCAAGATCAAACCAATCACTACATTGGAAACTTTGATTCCAACCTGGAACTTCTTGAACAAACTGCTCCAACGGAGAATACATATCCCAATTCAAATTTTACTTTGAAGAAAAAAGCTGCTCTTGACTATGAATTAAGTACCTATCCTGTTAGAACTAGTGTAAAACTCTTTTTTGAAGAAAACGATACATTATTCAATTTGTGTTCTGGTAGTATTATTAGCAGGAAGCATGTACTAACAGCAACGCACTGCATTGCCAGGATAGGCACTAATGATATGCAATATGATTCAATCTATGTTTGTCCAGTCTTTAATGATGGAGAATTTCATTCAGACTTGAATTGCAGTTATGTGTCAAAGGCTTTTTTCTTTAAAGACTGGAAGCTCAGTAGTGAAGATGTCTCTATCTTGGAATTAGCAGAGCCGATTGGAGAAACGACAGGTTGGATAAGCATGGGTTATAATGATTCGGAAGATCCATTTACAGATGATATCTTTTATAAGTTTTCTTACCCTAATATCCAGCTTTTTAACAGTCCTAAGTATAATGGAGATACTTTGTATTATGCATATGGAAATATCGATATTTTCAGCAAGGCACAATTAGGTATTAAAAATTCAGTTGGAATTCCGGGTGAAAGTGGAAGTTCAATCATAAAAGTAGTGAACGATGAATCGTATATTTCATACGGAGTTTCGACATTCGCAAATAATATGTTACATACCAGAATAAGGAATAATATATTTTATTCGCTTAAAAATATAATAGAGAAAGATCTCATAACAGCTACGAGTGGGGATGTCAATCCATCTGAAATAACACTTTATCCTAACCCAACGACCAGCCGATTATTTTTAAAAAATCATATCCTAAACCACGTGATAAATTTTGAAATACATGATGCATTTAGCAAGACTGTTATGCTAAAAAACAATCATGAGTTAGGCATAGGAATCGATGTTTCAAATTTACCTTCCGGGAATTATTATCTAAGAATTTTGTCCAAAAGCGACACGCACTCATTTCCATTCACGAAAATTGAAAATTAATCCATACTAAATAACTCAGGTAGTCCTTGATTATATGCCGGGAAGTCTTTAAGACTTCAATATTCCTAGCAATGGAACGTTATCCAGGACTATGAGATCTTAAAAACTGATTTTGGCGGCATTCTTTACAAAAATGATGACAAAATTAATTTGAAGCTTTTGCATCAATTGATTCCCTGAACAGGAACTTCCAAACAATATCTTTGAATCTAAAAATAGTAACACCCTGGTTCGAAATACAAATTCTTAAATCAGAGCTTAACGTTAATGGCCTGTTAATCACACCTTTTTGGGAGCCACACTTTCTATATTTTCATGTTATTACCTTTGTTTAATTGCATGCACATTTAAAATATGCCGGGAAGTCTTATTCGCAGGTTGGTTATTTTAGGGGGGTTGGTCATCATTGGAATCCTATCCACTCAATCGTATTGGTTGATAAAAACGTGGGATCTCAAGGATCAGGAATTTGATCTTACCGTCCGAAAAGTATTACTCAGGGTCTCTCAACGGATTGCGAGCTTCAATGAATTTGAATTGCCAAAGAAGAGTTTTATTGAACGGACTTCATCGAATTATTACGTTGTAAATATCAACAGTGGGATAGATGCTAATATTTTGGAGGATTACCTCTACCAGGAAATGGGTAATTTCTCCCTAAATACCGATTTCGAATATTCTGTTTTTGATTGTCAGAATAAAGAGATGGTGTATGGTAATTATTGTGATCTCTCGGATGAGAATAAGGTCAATATCCAAAATACAAACCTCCCCACGTTTACGGATCTTGATTATTATTTTGTCGTACGGTTCCCATCTCGCGAAAGCTTTGTACTAGCCAATATGCGCATGACCGTGCTCTTTTCAATTATTGCCATTCTCTCGGTCTTATTCTTTTTATACATGATTTACATTGTGCTGAAGCAGAAGCGGCTTTCAGAACTACAGAAGGACTTCATTAACAACATGACTCATGAGTTCAAAACACCGATATCATCCATAAAGATCGCCGCCGATGTACTATCCAAAGACACTTCCATACGAGAAGATAATCGGCTTCGACGATACGCCTCTATCATTACCGAGCAGAATCAACGCCTCAATAATCAAGTTGAGAAAGTATTGAATATTGCCCGACTGGAAAGAGACAATTTCAAACTCAAAAAAGAAACAATACTTCTAAACGCTACTTTATCCAATATTGTGGAAAATGAGTCAGTGCGCCTTAAAGACGGTAAAATCAGTCTTAATTTTGGCAAAGAAGATATGGAAATTTTCGCGGATCCTTTGCACTTCACAAACGTAATCACCACTGTATTGGATAATGCAATTAAATACAGTGAAGGAGATCCGGAAATCTTAATTACTACTGAATTCCGAAATAATTTGAATATTATTAAGATTAAAGACAGTGGCATTGGAATCGAAAAAGAAAAGTTGAAACATATCTTTGATAAATTTTATCGTGTATCCACTGGTGATGTTCATAATGTAAAAGGCTTTGGGCTGGGTTTATTTTATGTAAAAAACATTTGCAACTCGCACGGATGGATCATTGATGTGCAATCCGAACTTGGAAAAGGAACCACTTTTATCATTAAAATTCCCAACTAAATACAATCAATTATGGACACAAAAGCAAGAATACTATATGTAGAAGACGACGAGACACTAGGCTTCGTCACCAAAGATAATCTCGAACAAAATAACTACGACATTGATCATTACCTGGATGGGCAATCTGGTCTACAGGCATTTGAGAAAAAAGGATATGATCTCTGTCTGCTTGATGTAATGTTACCCGAAATGGATGGCTACGAATTGGCTGAAAAAATCCGTAAACATAACAGTGAAATTCCTATTCTATTTCTCACCGCCAAATCCATGAAAGAAGATCGTATACACGGCTTGCAATTGGGTGCGGACGACTATATCACCAAGCCCTTTAGCATTGAAGAATTAATCCTAAAGATCGAAGTCTTTTTAAAACGAAAATTTATCGCCTCTCCAGACAAAGAAAAATATGCCATAGGTACGTTTACCTTGGATTATAAAAACTTAAAATTGATCGGTGCAAATAGTGAGGCCAATATGACTCAAAAAGAAGCTGACTTGCTGAAATTATTGGTTGAAAATAAGGGTAATACGTTACGACGGGAAGATATTCTTAAAAAACTGTGGGGAGAAAACGATTACTTTCTCGGCAGAAGCATGGATGTATTTATCAGTCGATTGCGTAAGTATATCAAAGCCGACTCGAATTTGGTGATTGAAAATGTCCACGGGGTTGGTTTTCGGTTGATGGAGAAGAATAATTAACAATGAATAATTGATAATGTACAATTGTTGAGTCATCGAATGATTGAATTATTGGGTCGCAGATTGAATCCTGTTCCCACACGAAATTAGTTGAAATATAAGTAATGTCTGCACAGCCTAGCCATGGAACTGACATCTTACTGTACTTTCGACTTCCATGGTGAAATCTTACTCTTTCTTTTGAAGAATTCCTTTTTCTTAAGAATACACTGAATTTGAAGCCAAATGAATTATCGTCCGGAATAAATAAATAGATCCAATTCCTCTGGAAAGACCACACTCTACATTTTTACAAAAGTGATAGATATTGCTACTATTTATGTAATAATATTACGATCAGATTTTCATAAGTTGATCTCCTCATAGGTCTTGGAAAATTCACAACCCCTTTGGGTAAACCATTTTAGACTACTTCAAATTACTCTTTGCGAGAAATAATTCAAAATTTTGTTAACGCATTCGTTATCAACGTACTTGTCCTAATGAATTCTTAGTTTAGTAAATGAGATTTCTAATTAACTAAAACAATCATCACCCCATTTCTATGAAAATTCCAAAATTTAAAATCATGAAAAAAACAATTTATTCAATTCTGTTGGTTCTCTTTTTTGGACTGTCAATAAATCCGAAAGCCCATGCTCAGGAAAATGCCTGGAAGTCACCGGATCAAGACATTCTGGATATTGTTCATGCACCTCAGCTGCCACGGATCACCATATCCCCCACAAAGACACACATGATGCTGTCGGATCCAATTATTTATCCAAGTCTATCTGAATTGGCCGGACCGATGCTCAAATTGGCAGGGATACGAGTAAATCCTAAAAACAATTACTATCACGGCAGCCATGGTGGTACCTCTCCAAGAATTCTCACTATCGAAGACAAAAAAACAGTTGACTTAGCTATTCCGGAAAATGCAGAATTGATGTCAACCAGTTGGACAGTGGATGGTCAACGTTTTGCGGCGTATATCGGATTCGAAGATCGAATAGAGTTGTGGTTGGGTGATATCAGCGGCCATTTGGAAAAAGTACCGGGAATGATTCTCAATCCTCTAATGGATGGTGCCGCAAAATGGTTTCCGGATCAGGAAAAACTGTTGATACGTAGAATCAAAGACCGAGGTCCAGCTCCGCAAAAACCATCCATGCCAAAGGGCCCTAAAATCCTGGAAGATGCCGGAGCTACTGCGAGATCCACCTACGAAGCCAGAAATCTGCTGGAGACAGCTTACGACGATGAATTATTCAGCTACTATACCCAATGCGAGTTGGTCATTTACGATACCAAAACAAAAGAGACTAAAGTCGTAGGTCCAGCTGCTACCTATATGTGGGCAGGAATTTCTCCGGATGGGAATTACCTTTTGATTGAACGATTAAAAGAACCGTGGTCGCACGAGGTGGCATGGTGGAGATTTGCCAATGATGCGGAGGTATGGGATCTTGATGGAAATCTTATAAAAACGATTATCAATCATCCTGTTGCCAACGAAGTGCCTGTGCAAGGAGTGATAACCGGCCCCAGATCTATTTCTTGGCAGCCTACCGCACCCCATACATTATATTGGAGAGAAGCACTGGACGGTGGTGATCCGACTTCACAAGCCGAATTCAGAGACAAGCTTATGAGATGGGAAGCTCCTTTTACGAGTGAGCCCGAAGAGGTTTTCAAAGCCGAGCACCGAATCCAATCTACCATGTGGGGACAAACAGATGGAATGTTAATGGTCTATCAACGTGAGCGGATGAAGAGATGGCGATATGTATGGTTATTGGATGTAAATGAGGGTACATCCAGACTCTGGTTTGATTTGAATGAAAATGATCGATACAATGATCCCGGTTATCCACTTTTCACACAATTGGAAAATGGCAAATATGTGATCCAGGTTGATGATGGTGAAATGTATTTTAGAGGACGTGGAGGCACCAAAGAAGGTGATCGTCCGTTTGTCGATCGAAGAAATATTGAAACTGGAGAGACAGAACGAATATTTAGATGTGCAAAGGACAAATACGAGTATTTTGTGGGATTTGCTGAAGAAGATAACAGCTTTATCATGAGTTCAGAATCTTCGACTTCCGTCCCTAATTTTTACCTGGCCCAATTTGGTAAATCGATAACGGCGGATGAAGGTGAAAGCACCCGTGAAATGACCAAAACACTTATTACCGATTTTGTAGATCCAAGTCCTGAATTACGGGAGATAGAAAACAAGATTGTCCGCTACATGAGAGAGGATAGTGTGGAATTAAGTTTCCAACTGCTTTTACCTCCGGGATACGAGGAAGGTACGAAGGTGCCCACCGTAGTTTATGCATATCCTTTGGAATACTCTGGTGCGAAAACTGCAGGTCAGGTAAGAGGTTCTTCCAATCGATTTATGAGAATTTGGGGTGCCTCCCACAAGTATTTTCTTATGCGGGGATATGCTGTATTGGACAATACGGCCATGCCTATGATTGGTGATCCGGAAACGGTATATGACTCATTCGTTCCCCAATTGGTTGCGGATGCAGAAGCAGCAGTAAAAAAGGCAGTAGACATGGGAATCGCTGATCCTGACAGAATTGGAGTTATAGGTCATAGCCACGGTGGATTGATGGTAGCGAATTTATTGGCACACACGGATCTGTTTTGTGCAGGAATAGCTCGAAGTGGTTCTTACAATAAAACAAATCAACCATTTGGATTTCAGGGAGAACGCCGTTCTCTATTCGAAGCGACAGATTCTTACATTAATTGTTCTCCAACCTTCTTTGCGGATAAGGTCAACGAACCCATTTTGATCATCCACGGTGCGGACGACTCAAATCCAGGCACACTTACCTTTCAATCTGAAGTCTTTTATGAAGCCGTGAGAGGGTCAGGTGGCACAGCAAGGTTGGTATTGTTGCCCTTTGAGGACCATGGATACAGAGCCAAAGAATCGATAGAGCATGTTTTATGGGAGCAAATGAGTTGGTTTGACAAGCATGTAAAAAATCGTGTCATCTCGGATGAAGAGAAAGGGTTGAAACCTTGAATTTATTAATGGACTATTGATAATGGACAATGTACAATTGATAATTGGACTTTTAAGGGCTGGATGCGTTGGGATTTTGTGAAGGTCGCAAGTATTGGAACTTGACTTTGCGACCTTTGCGAAATCGTTCGTGTCCTTTGATAAACGTATCTGCTTTTATTACTATACAGATGGCTATATATCTATTCAGCTTTTTTAAATTAAGCGGCATAAAAATTATGCCCGCTTATAATTCTTAATATAGAATGTATCGCTGACACCATTGTCGCTCTGTCTTACTCTTTTGGCTTCCATTTTTTTGGAAAAGATATGAATAAGCCGAGATCCAAAGCCTTCTCGTTCGCTTTGATCGCCTACTCCATTATCTGCGACTTCGGCAATGAGTGTTCCTTTCTCTTCCTTTAAGGTTACGGTAATCCTTCCTTCTTTTTGATTAGGGAAAGCATATTTACAGGAATTGGTAATAAGCTCATTAAATATTAACCCTAGAGGCATTACAGTGCCTATATCCAGATCAATATTGGAAATATTTAATTCCAGATTGACATTACTATCCTGGATGTTATGCGAAGAGAATATATCATAACACAGATGTTCCAGATACTCTTTCATATTAACTGTGGTCACATTTTCTCCAGAGTACAAGTGTTGGTGGATTAGCGCCATGGACTGAACACGAAGTTGTCCCTCTTCCAAGGCCTGTGAAGCAGATTCATTTTCCTGCGACATGGATTGCAGACTTAATAGACTACTAACCATTTGGAGATTATTTTTTACACGATGATGAATCTCTTTTAAAAGGATTTCCTTTTCGTCCAATGCAGCCGAAATAATTTTGTTCTTTTCACTCAATCGCTCATTATTTTTCTTTTTCAAGTAATAGAAATAGAGAATTCCACCAATCAACAATATAGATATCAATAGACCAGAAAATAGAAATATACTTCTACGATTTGCTTTTTCTGTGGCCAGCTCTGCCGATTGCTTTTCAGACGTTAGAGTCAATATGGCCAATTCCTTTTGTTTCCGGTCGTACTTATTTTCAATCGCCACAATTTCCGATTTGCTGGTTTGTTCGGACAACGAATCTCCAGCCATTTTACAACGTTCCAGGCTTTCATAAGCCATTTTATAATTACCAAGTTTTTGATAAAGCTGACTTCGCAATTTTTCCTGATCATATAAAAGGTCATCTCTTAAATCTTCTTCATCCATTTTAGCCAACCATTTTAGCCCTTGTCTATGTTGATTCTCTTTAGATGCAATACCTGCCAGGCCCAAATATGAATGCATTAGCATGATTTTATTGGCTGATTCCAATGCATATTTCCTGCACGCATCAAAATGGTATTGTGCTTGATCCGGCTCATCGTTTTTTTGGTATCCAGTAGCCAGATTATAATGGGCATAAACCAAATTGGACAGGTCACCGTTATTTTCCGACAGTTTTAAATTCAGTGTATAGTAATGAAACATACTATCCCATTGCTCCATGTATTCGAAAATGATACCCCGATCATTCAACGTATTGATATACGTTTTGGTCGTTTTATGATTGGTCAGATAATCCAACGCTTTTTGATTATACCCCAATGCTTCTTCAAACTTATCAACCTTGGACAAAAAGAAACCTAAGCGGGTCAGGATACGAGCTTGCGCCACGGAATCTCTCTTAGGGTCCTCTTTACTCAACACATCTGTATACAATTCAATCGCTTTATCGTAAAGATTCAAGTTTGTATACAAGTTGCCCAATGCTTGCATTCCGGCCATGGCTCTTCTGGTATCTCCCTTGGCATTCATCTGATCAATAAAGCGCTTAATATAATTTTCTGATTCTAATGTATTTCCCAGATTTTTGTGCGCTATCCCTCGATAGTATGTCATTACGGCTTTCTTGTAATCAAATTCTATTTCCGAATTGATTTCCTCCATTTTATCCAATAACGCAAGGCTCATAGAAGGATTGTTACGCATCATACTCCAGCATATATTCATCGCTTTGTCCACTCTTGCCGTATCTCCTTTTTCTTTGTTGATAACATTGAGTAAACTATCCAGATATTCCTGATAAGTACTTTGATTTTCTAATTCTTGAGCGATCGTTGAAGTCGAAAGTGCTATGAATAAAAACAAGAGTGAGAGCCGTAAGTAAGAAAGAGTTTGCAACATGGGACTTAAGTTGAATAAGCCGTTAAATTAAAAATTTGAAGAATGTTAATACTAAAGACTTCTAATAATATTTTCAAATCCCAATGGTGATGAAATCGCAAATAATGGAATAAATGAATGATTCACGTTTTAGTTTCGTTATTAAAATGATTTAAAAACATACTAGTAACTACACAGTCAGAATAATATTTCGAAAAAAGCCTATCGGGCTTTAACATTTCTAGTCCAGGATTGCAATCTTGGGATAGAAATTAGATGAAAATTAATTTTGACGGCATTTTTGGTCAAAAATGATGAAAAAATACATCCCGTCGATAGGATTAAACATATAGCTGAGTAGTTACAACATATTGTTAAGTCCTTGACAATATCTTATAGTACGTTTTTATATCACTTCATTGCTTTGAGATAAGATGGTGTCAATGAAACCATTTAATTATAATACGAATGCACTAATGAAAAACTGTAAACCATACAATGAATATGATACGATGTGAGTAACAAAACTTACATTATGTCAAGATCGAGAAAAAAGATCGGTATTATTAAAGACAAAGGACTTCCTAGATCTTTTTATAATAGAAAATTTAGAAGAGTAAATAAATATCGCATTAAACTCGGAAAAGAACCCAAGCATTTAGCCGAAGTTGTCAATGGGTACTGTATCTGCGATTACAAGTTTATTTGGCAAGAGCATCAAATTTATTGGTTTCCTATCACTGAGCATGAGACGAGAATGGAATTCTTAAAACGTAAACGAACATATTTTGGAAAATAGAAAGAAGCTATATTAAAAAGTATAGATTTGATTCGGTTGGGCAATTGAACATTAGTGGTTTCAACCCATTCGTAAGACTTTTGTGAATTCGTTGTATAAAAAATTAACGAGGTATTACATTATGTTCGGAAATTAATCCACCTCAGAAGTAAATAAAAATTCTACTTCCGGATGATTATCTTGAGCCATTTTCAAGCTCCAGGCAGATTCTGCCATAAAGACCGTCTTACCGTCCTTATCATGTGCAATATCTCGCTTTCTTTTGGTCAGAAAATCTTTCATCGCGACAGGGTCCTCACATCGTACCCAACACGCCTTGTGTAGATTCACAGGTTCATAGTCGCAGGATGCGCCATACTCATTTTTAAGACGATATTGAATCACATCGAACTGGAGTGCACCTACCGTACCGATAATCTTTCGTCCTGTATCCTGCTTAATAAAAAGCTGGGCCACCCCTTCATCCATTAATTGAACCAAGCCTTTATTCAGTTGCTTGGTTTTCAAGGGGTCTGTATTATTCACAAATCGAAACTGCTCCGGTGAGAATGACGGTATTCCCTTAAATTGTAATTTTTCACCTTCGGTCAGTGTATCTCCAATCTTGAAATTTCCACTGTCGTACAACCCGACAATATCACCCGGATACGCCTGATCAACAACTTCTTTTTTTGCAGCCATAAAAGCTGTAGGGTTTGGGAATTTCATTTTCTTTTCCTTGCGAATGTGCAAATAGTTCGTATTTCGCTGAAACAATCCAGAGCAGATTCTCAAAAAAGCAATCCGATCTCGATGCTTGGGGTCCATATTGGCATGGATCTTAAATACGAAACCGGTAAACTTTTCTTCTTCCGGATCTACGGTTCGTTCTTCAGTGTCTCTTTCCCTTGGTGAAGGGGCGATTTCTACAAAACAATCCAGCAATTCCTTTACTCCAAAATTATTCACTGCACTACCAAAAAATACGGGTGACTGATCTCCATTCAAATACGCTTCTTCATCCAGTTGTGGGTAAACTTCTTCAATAACGTTGGTTTCCTCCCTTAATTCTTCAGCCAAGGCCTCACCGATCTTTTCGTCCAAAATCGGATCAGAAAGATCTTCTATTTTTAGCACATCCTCATCCTGCTGCTTGCTATGCGGGCTAAATAGAACCAAATCTTTTTTATACCGATTATAAACTCCCCGGAATCGCTGGCCCATACCTGCGGGCCAAGATAACGGCACCACATTCAATTTTAGCTTCTCCTCTATCTCGTCTAACAAATCAAATCCATCCTTCCCTTCTCGATCCAGTTTATTAATAAATACAATGATCGGGGTCTTTCGCATTCTACATACCTCGACCAGTTTTTCGGTCTGAGTCTCCACACCTTTCGCCACATCAATCACCACGATTACGCTATCCACAGCAGTTAAAGTTCGAAATGTATCCTCAGCAAAGTCTTTGTGACCGGGCGTATCCAAAATGTTCACCTTTCTGTCTCTATAATCAAAGGCCATAACTGAAGTCGCTACAGAAATCCCTCTTTGTTTTTCGATCTCCATAAAATCGGAAGTAGCATGCTTCTTGATTTTATTGGACTTCACCGCGCCAGCTGTCTGTATTGCACCACCAAATAAAAGCAGTTTCTCTGTCAAAGTAGTCTTCCCAGCATCCGGGTGAGATACAATTCCAAAGGTCCTTCGACGTCTTAATTCCTCAATTCTATTCATGAATATGGCCTGTAATTTGGCCGCAAATGTAGCGTTTTAATCGCGGATTCGCTAAATCAAATCCTCCAATGATTTGCAGGTTTCGTCAATAAAATTAGCCAGATTTCTCTGTTTCCGGTCAAAATCAAAAAAGAATACAAATACCATTGCCTGCCTATACCCGTAATGACAAAATACCTCAGAGTCTCAAACTTCTCCCCATAAACTCGACATCGCAACAAGTAATCCACTTGAAGAATTCTAGACTTCCCGCTTATTCAACACAGTTCATACGGTTTATTTAGTTCATCATCCCACTGCACTTAACCCAATTTCAACAAAGAAACTACAACTCAACAACTCTGCCACTCAACAACTCAACCACTCAACAACTAAACAATTCTGCCACTATTCAACTCGACAATTCAACAATTCAACAATTCGATAATTCGATAATTCTAAAAAATCAAAAAAAGCCCACCGCAATTCCTCACGATGAGCTTCATTTTCTTATCAAGCAATTCTTTACGACTTCGCTACAAGATTGATTTTCAATCCAATATCATTGTTGATTGCTTTGTCAGCCAATCCTTCAAAAAAAGAAGGTGAACCGTATTTTATTCCCCATTCCGTTCTGTCAATTTTAAACTGAGGAGAAGTAACTTTTACCATGCCATCTGTCACATCAATCTGAGCAGAGAACGCTACTGATTTGGTCACATCTTTCATTGTCAAATTACCGTATACCAATGCATTACTTCCAGCATCACCTTCTTTTTTAGTGACCTTGGTAATTTCGTATTTGACAGAAGGATATTTTTTTACGTTAAAAAAGTCATCTGCATTATCGTCTCCCAAACCTTTGAGGTGAGACTCCAGATACCCTCTCTTTCCTTCATCCTCAATATCTAAGCATGCAATTGTATTCATGTCAAGAACAAAGCTTCCGCCAACAACATCGCTACCATTTAAGATCACGCTACCTTCAGATACATCTACTGTACCATTATGTCCGCCTGTTGGATTTGTACCTTCCCACATGACTTTACTCGCGGCAGCATCAACGGTGAATGTTTTGCCTTCTGCTTCACTTACTTTTTCGACCTTATCGCTTACTTCGGCATCTTTACCTTTGGTATTTTTGCATGCAACAAACATGCTTACAGCAAGCATTAAAAAAGAGATTTTGATT
>JBCCVV010000047.1:0-32934 GCA_039194925.1 Bacteroidota bacterium | reverse complement strand
ATACATACGAAGTTCTACTCACTGTAAATTCCAGGAACCGCCGTGATACGGAACCGTACGTCCGGTGGTGTGAGAGGGTTGAAGTAAAAGTAAGGTCATACCATGATGTACTAACCGCTCTTTTACTTCACTCTACTCGATGTGGTAATTGAAACCTCTAGTGATCCCCAAAAGCAAAGGATTAACGTATGCTAAGTGATTTTTTGGACCTAAAATATGGTAATTAAATAGTTGTATTTCATAATAATATAATTACCTTTGCAGTCCATTTTGAAAAATTAAATTAATAAGACATGTTTGCAATCGTAACAATAGCTGGTCAGCAAATGAAAGTGACAGAAGGTCAAGAGATTTTCGTCCACCAGTTAGAAGCCGAAGAGGGTGATAATGTCAATTTTGATCAAGTACTTTTGGTTGAGAATGATGGAAATACTACTCTTGGCACGCCGGTTATTAGTGGGGCTAAAGTTGGCGCTACAGTCCTGGGTCACCAGAAAGGTGATAAAGTGATCGTTTTCAAGAAGAAGAGAAGAAAAGGTTACAAAGTGAAAAGAGGTCACAGACAATCATTTACAAAAATTAAAATAGACTCTATCTCGGCATAATCGTATGTGGAGTTTTTTCAAACAATAAAAATTATCAATCATGGCTCATAAAAAAGGAGTTGGTAGTACGGACAATGGAAGAGATAGTAATCCTAAATTTCTAGGCGTTAAATTATTCGGTGGGCAGTACGCCAAAGCTGGAAATATCATTGTTAGACAAAGAGGTACGAAATTTCACCCAGGAAATAATGTAGGAATGGGAAAAGATCATACCTTACATGCACTAGTACCAGGATTTGTAGAATTCAAGAAAAAAAGACTAGGAAGAACATTTGTGAATATCGTTCCGGATATGAATCATCAAGCTCCTGTGAATGGACAAAGAGCTGCTGCCTCATCAGAAGAGGAATAATTCACGAATTTATTCTGCAAAAAGTTACTTGGGTGTTTCAATTTTGATTTGAAACACCTTTTTTATTTGTGGGGTTTTTGAAGAGATTTCTCAGCCGGAATTCAGTTTTGATTTTTTCTCCGTTTCGAAGTATTTTAACCTTAATTTTTTTTCCTTCTTTCCCTTGAAGTTTATTTAAAATTCCCGACAACGAATAAAATCGAATAGGCCAGAATCCAATTTTTAGGATGCGATCTCCGGGCAGCAGGCCTGCCTCTTCGGCGGGAGTATTGGGAAATATGGTCTTAACGTAGTATTCATCCAAATTTTCTCCCATCGCATAAATCAACATTCCACTCTTGTCATATTCAAACTCTTCCTCCAGTTTCGATATCTCCTTGAGATATAACTTTTCACGCATATAATCAATTATAACATGAAAACGGGAAAGAATGACATTTCCAATGATACCATCCCGCACAACATTATCTGATTCTAAAAAGGAAGAATCAATTTCCTGAAAGCTGGTAATAATGTTGGAAAGTTGATATTCATCAATTTTCAATTCATTGATCATGCCCACATATCCACTTATGTCACCTCCCAATCCTTTACCCAGATTACCTACGATTACATTCTCAGGCATCTTAAATTCTTTATCCTTATTGGAGTGAATCAATAAAGCTAGAGATGCTCCAGAATCGATCAGATATTTCAACGTGTCAGAGGTCTCTTCTATCTTTGTATGAGCCTTCAGGTATGGTTTGTAATTAATTATATCTATATCGTGTTCGGTAAACTTAGAATTGGCTTTAAATCGATTGGGATTATAAATAGTGATCTTATTCTTTTTGTGATCAATTCCAACGACCAATCCCTTGAAAAAATCACCGCCTAGAATTCCATCAATACGTGTACCCAAGATGCGTTCTAATTCCAAATAATCTTCTTCCAGCACGATAATGTCACGTCGGATCATTCTGGTGTTTTCCAATTGCATAGGAAGATTTCTTGATACAAGCGCCTTCATTTTCATATGGATGTCGGCCCCACCGATCATAATGGTGTCCGTATATTCAACATCAAGCAAATCATTGACATTCTTCTTAAAAAGAATGTTATGAGATGCGCCTGTATCAAATAAGAAATTAAGCTCAAAAAAATTGCAATAAAGTACCTTTATCACTATGAAACCATTGACATATTTAAATGGTATCTCTTTTTTAAATTCATTGTTGAGTAAATCCAGACCACTAAACTGTGCTTTTACAAAGTTGCATGAAAGAAGAAGGAACAGCATGGTAATATTGATCCTAAATAGTGTTTTCATTTAGCTCAAATAGATATTTCTAAGTTTCCCTCAATATATGTGATATATTTAAGTTCTTTAATAAACGTTTCAAATAAGTATTATGTCCGACTTAAAGAAAGGCCTTACCATTTCGAGTCTTACAATGATTGTCATCGGTTCGTGTATTGGCTCTGGCATATTCGTAACCCCGGCTGGAACCTTTAAAGAACTGCCTCATCATGGATTTGTGCTGTTAACATGGTTTTTAGGTGGTGTCATAACTTTTTTTGGCGCGATGACTTTTTCAGAACTCAGCGCTAGATTTCCAAAAGCAGGTGGTGTCTATGTGTTTCTAAAAGAGGCATATGGAGAATTGGCAGGGTTTCTTTATGGATGGATTATTCTCTTGATTGTAAATACTGGTGCTTTAGCAGCATTATGTGTAGTATTTACGGATTTCCTAGGTTTTTTTATAGAAATGAGTGCTTTTGTGAAGCAGGTTGTTGCGATTGGTACATTGTTATTCTTAACGTGTTTCAATATCATAGGAGTTAATATCAGCGGCATGTTTGCCAAGCTTTTTACCGGACTTAAATTACTTGCCCTACTTGCCATTATTATTTTGGGTTTATATTATTTTGATGGCGAAACCACAAATCACCAGCTAAATTTCAATTTTAGCCAGGCCCCTGAAAATCTTGGATCGATGATGCTTCTGGCTTTTGTCGGTGTATTTTGGTCTTTTGGTGGATGGCACCATGCCACTTATCTCTCTGGTGAAACAATGAACCCTCAATCCACAGTTCCTAAATCCATGCTTTTGGGAACATTGACTGTTACCCTGGTATACCTCTTGGTCATCTTTGCTTATTCTTGTTTGCTTCCAATGGATCAAATTATTACCTCAGAAAGAGTAGCGGGAGATGCAGTAGCTAATGTGATCAGCGGAGGAGGAAAACTAGTTGCTGTCGCAATTACGATTTCGATTTTTGGGACTATAGGTATTTATACTATGTCTGCGCCCAGAATTTATTATGCTATGGCCAAAGACCGGATATTCTTCAAATTTTTGGCGAAGGTTCACTCTCGATACAAAACCCCTTACTTAGCCATGCTCTTTCAGTGCTTTTGGGCCATCGTTTTAATTCTATTGTTTAAGAATTTTCATAATTTAATGACCTTTGCCACGTTTATGGATATACTTTTTATGGCTTTGGCAACAAGCACTATTTTTATTTTCAGAATGAAAAAGAAAACGGATCATCCAGCTTACCTTTTAAAACTTTATCCCATCATCCCAATCATCTACCTATTGGTTACCATTGCTTTTGTCCTTAATACTTTGAAACACATAGAAGGTGTGCCGATTATTGCGCTTTTAATTTTAATCTTAGGGGTACCTACCTACTTGATTTTTAAAAAATATGGTACACACAATAGCTAAGTTTATCATAAAAACAACATAAAACCCCATGTCCTTTCGAATATGGGGCAATACAGTTATGCAATAGATGATCTTAATAAAATATTGGATCAATTAATTGTTGATAGTCACTTCAATCCTTCTATTCTTTTGTCTTCCTTCTTCCGTGTCATTAGAAGCTATAGGGTTTGCAGCTCCAAAACCCTCTGTCTTAATTCTTGATTCGGAAATATTTTGACCCATAAGTCTTGCCTTTACAGCTAATGCTCTGGCTTCAGAAAGTGCTTTATTTTTTGCTTCATTCCCTTGGTTATCGGTATATCCATTAATCTTGATGTTGACATTTGGGTATGCTCTCAAGATAGCAGCTAAATTGTCAATTTCAGAAGCAGAGCCACCGGAGATTTTAGCAGAACCAGTTTCAAACGTTAAGTTGTTAAAGGTCACTTTTCCGTCACCTTTATATCCACCCTTTATGAATTCCATCATTTGACTTCCTGCCGAATTGGCGGCAAAGGTTATTTTATCCAATGCAGCTTTAGCGGTTTCATCTATTGTTTCAAAAGCTGATTTAGCCAAATTACCAACCATATCAATAGCATTTCCGGCGGCATCACCTACTGTATTGGTAGCGTCTCCAGCAGCATCACCAACTGCATCGGTTACTTTTTCCACATCATTTGATAGATCCTCTAGTGCGTCCTTGGTCGTACCACCTAGGAGCCCCGTATTTATTGCCCAGATGACAAGGGCACCTATCAATAAAATTGGAAGAGCCCATTTTAGCCAACCAAGTCCTGTATTAACAGCATCTTTGGCAGAGTCCGCTGCTTCACCAGCCATATTTGCAGTACCAGACACTACATCATCAGCTGCATTTTTTGTACTTGAAATCATCATTTCTGCAGTAGCTTGTGCGTTATCAGCGGCTTTGGAAACAGAATCTGTTACATTTTTTGCTAGTCCAGAAAACCCAAGTAATCCACCTAAGCCAGAAGGCAAAGCTGCCTGAACATTGTCTTTCTGTCCCATCAATAGATCTGTAAGAAAGGATAGACCTTTACCTTTTATTTGATCGCCTATGATTCCCATCAAAAAAGGAGCTGCCATTTTTAAGAGTGAAGAAGAACTGCCACTTCTCAAACCAGAAACCTTGGAGATCAAATCTGCGACACCATCCAGGTTGTTGCCAAGCAGGGATTCGACAATCCCTCCACCAGAGTTCAAAAGACTATTAACACTGCCCGACCCAGCACCAAAAAGAGCACCAATGTCTCCTAGCCTGTCCATATCCAGATTGCCTATAATATCCATCAATCCATTGGCACCTGAAGGTTCTGAAACTTTATTGATAACTGATCCTAATAACGCTGGGAATGCACTGCCCAAACCACTTGCTACATTCTCCTCTGATTCTTGGAGAAAACTACTTGCCTGTTTTGCCAAAGATCCTGTTACCTGATCTTTTAGCATGTCTAATAAATTGATTGACATATATTAATTGTTTTGTTTAACTAAAAAATTGGTTTGAAATAGCTGACATAATTTTTTTGAAGTAATTGTCTCTTTGGGTTTTAGGCTAAAAACTAGCAATTTTGCTAATTGTATAATATATTTAGATTTTATGATGACCAATTCACCACTTCAGATGAAGTACAAATCACTTTTTTAATGGATTTACACATTGCTGAGCTGTTTCTTGAGGCGAAAGAACAAATTCTGAAATCAAGAGATTATTCTACAAAACACAAAATCAAAGCTCTTTTCAATCTTCTGACGGGAATTTTGGAAGAAGTCACACAGAGCGAAAAGATTGTCTTTACCACATTATTTTCCAGAATTGCATTTATGTCTAATCGGTACAAGTTGGACCCCAAATTGATGTACTATCTGCATACCTTTAGACGGGATAATGAACGTATGAAAACTGGAAGTAAGCCGGATTTATATTTGAAGCTTGGGAGTTTTGTAATTGAAGAATTGATTAACGTTCTGTGGAACGATAAAACTGAGATTTCGTCATTGGCCGTAGAAGCTCAGTCGTTTTTCGGGCAGAGAAAGAAGGAAGTTGATAAATTCAGGCCTGTGATTGAGGTCATAATTGATTCAATAAATATTCAAAAATTTGAAGTTTATTTTTATAAAGAGGAGGATGCTTCGGTGTTATATACGGCATTATTTGATCAGCAGGACAGAAATGAGCTATTTAATGAGAATATAGAACTCTTGACACGTTCTTTTTCATTACCTGTTCATGCCAATCTAATTGACGTCGAGATATTAAATGATGGGACACATATACCGGGGGCTATTGTGTTGGACCCGGATTACTTATTGGATGTCACCGCTGTAGCAAATTGTTTTAAAGACTATGGGGCCAATTCTATGCTTCGAATCTTATCTCGATTCAAACCATTGGAAAATTCCATCCCACTTATGGTTGGTAATATTGCCAATATGTTTTTGGATGAAATTATTTCTAATCCGGATGTCAAATTTCAGGATCTTCTTCCAAAAATATTCAAATTGGATCCTTTAGCTGTAAGCAACTTTAATGACAACGAGATAAGGGAACTTGTGAGCAATGCAAAAAATCATTATTTGAACCTTAAAAAAGCAGTTGCTACTGAGTTGCCTTCGCAGGGGATAAGGCGGGATAAGGTTTTTCTTGAGCCTTCGTTTTACAGTCGTGATTATGGTGTGCAGGGAAGGCTGGACCTCTTTCATATTGTTAAGGAAGCAGGGCAATTTGATATTGTCGAATTAAAGAGCGGCAGACCCTTTATGGCCAACGTATATGGACTTTCGGCAAGTCATTACTCACAGACCTTGCTCTACGATCTGATGATTAAGTCGACTTTTGGTCATCGGTACAAACCCAATAATTACATTCTCTATTCCAAACTAAATGATAAATCGCTCAAATATGCACCACCTGTAAAATCACAGCAGTATGAAGCAATGAGAATACGAAATGAGCTGATTGCAATTGAATATAAAATGGCTACTTCCCCCAAAGATGCAGCTCAACTCTTTAGATTCCTTACCACGAAAAATTTTGAGAAAGTAAAAGGGTTTGAGCTTAAAGACCTCGAACGCTTTCAACGGTTTTATGGCGCTTTGAATCATTATGAGTTTGATTATTTCAATAGCTTTAGTTCATTCATAGCGCGAGAACATCGAATGGCTAAAACTGGAGAACACGGTATGATCAAATCGAATGGTTTAGCGGCCTTATGGCTGGAAAATATGGAAGAAAAAGAAGATCGATTTGGTGTCTTAAAGGCACTGACCATAGCCGAAAACAGATCTCAAAATGATATTCCGACTATCCTGCTGCACCGAAGTGCGGAAACAAGTGAATTGGCAAATTTTCGTGTAGGCGATATTGCAGTATTATATCCATCCGATGAAGATTCGAGAGCTATTCTTAAAAATCAGATCTTTAAATGTACAATACTGAAAATTGACCAAAATGAGGTAGAGGTAAAATTACGAAGCAAGCAGTATAATGACGTGCTCTTCAAATCCATAGACTATTGGAATGTGGAAGCAGATTCGTTGGATAGTGGGTTCAATACACTTTACAGATCATTATTCGAGTTTCTCAACGCCAAAAAAGACAAAAGAGAGCTGTGGATGGGAATGAGACCACCAAAACTCCTGAAACCCAATAGTTATGTACCCGTCAATGGATTGACAAAAGAACAAAATGAGCTTCTGAACCAAATGGCCAATACCAAGGATTACTATCTATTATGGGGTCCACCTGGAACAGGCAAAACTAGCATCATGCTTAAATCCCTGACACAAAGATTATTCGATTCCACAGATGAAAATATTCTTCTTCTGGCGTATACGAATAGAGCAGTTGATGAAATTTGTGCAGCAATAGAATCGATTGGCGAAGGATTTGAAAATAACTATGTTAGATTAGGATCGAGTACGAGTTGTATGGAGCAATTCAAACCGCGATTGATCAATAATTTAATATCATCATCGACCAATCGTCAGGAAATTAGAAGGTTGATTCAATCCAAAAGAATTTTTATTTCTACCGTTTCATCAATTGTGTCAAAAAAAGAACTATTCAAACTGAAGAGGTTTGATCGGGTGATAGTGGATGAGGCATCTCAAATCCTGGAACCGATGCTTTTAGGTTTGTTATCCAGGATTGAAAAAGCAGTACTGATTGGAGATCACAAACAATTGCCAGCGGTGGTTACTCAAACAGAAAATCTGAGTAAAATTAAGTCAGAAAATTTATTGGAGTTAGGAATTTCTGATATGAGTATGTCTTTATTCGAACGACTTTACCATCGATGCTTAAAAATGCAATGGGATCATGCGTATGGATTGTTATCGTATCAAGGAAGAATGCACCAAGCATTAATGGATTTTCCCAATTCACATTTCTATCAAAATAAGTTGAAGGTGCTGCCGAACCTTACCAGATTGGTTGAGGGTAGAGGTTTTCGAAATAGCTTGAATGAAAGCCAGGTGTTGGTTGAAAACAGATTTATTTATGTTCCTACAGAGGTAGATATGGCGTTCAATTGGAAAACTAATAAATTTGAAACGATTCGATTGATTGAAATTATTAGGTCATTAGAACAATTGTACCTCGAAAACGAAAGAGCAATTACTAAAAATACCATTGGTATTATCACGCCCTACAGAGCACAGATTGCCACCATTCGAAAATCAATGGAAGAAGAAGTCCCCCATCTTCTCGAATACATTACCATAGATACTGTAGAGCGATATCAAGGTGGAGCACGAGACATCATTCTACTATCTCTTTGTACAAATAAGCTTTCGCAATTGAAATCCTTAGTCTCGCTATCCAATGAAGGAATAGATCGGAAATTAAATGTGGCGATGACAAGAGCAAGAGAGCAATTGGTTATTCTTGGAAATAGGGAAATCCTTAGTTCGAATGAAACGTATGATGCGTTGATGAATTCGGCTTATGAGTGGAAAGTTGGTGCAGAAATTTCAAAGTAAAATCAATCGATCCCCAGGTATTTATGCGTTTGCACGCTCAATCGCCATTTTGGATTATTCATGACATAATCAACGGCATATTTTACATTTTCATCCCAATCTTCTGATTCCATTGCCTGGACAAAAAAGTGATCGAAATCATAATTTTCAAAATCTTTTGGATCAATTCCTTTCTGAGGAATTACTATTTTGATTTCATCACCCTCGGTGACTACAATATCCGTGTTGGCTTTGGGACTTATACATACCCAATCCATTGATAGGGGCAATTCTAAGGTGCCATTTGTTTCAATTGCCACCTCAAATCCAATGTCCTGTAGTGCCGTAACCAATTCTTCAGTTACTTGTAACGCGGGTTCACCTCCCGTAAATACGACAAAGGGTGAAAGTTTATTTTTGGGGTAGAGACGTTTTATCTTTTTTACTAATTCCTCTTTCGAATACTTTCCACCTTCTACACCGTCTGTGCCCCAAAAATTGGTATCACAAAATTGACAAATGGCTTTGTAACGATCCTCTTCTCTTCCTGACCATAAGTTGCAACCTGAAAATCTACAAAATACCGCTGGCCTTCCAGAGTGAAACCCCTCGCCTTGAATGGTGTAGTATATTTCTTTGACGGCGTACATTATATTTTTTTCAAAAGGGCTGCAAATATAGTGTATCAAGCTTAATTTAAACCAGAATAAAGAATCTAAGTTGTTTTTAATAAAGTTCTCCAGGAATTCCGAAACCTACCGAGCCAGAAGGCTTTTGTTTATTGATAAAGTTTCCCGCGATTCCTCGAGACTGGCTATTTTTCTTTTCATAGCCTTTCGCCTATACTGAAGCTACAGCGAAAGCATAAGCCATGGGATAAATGAGCGATCGAAGAAAATCAATGGAGTTGATTTACTGAATGTACAGAAAGCATACCTTTTGGCGTATCAATAATGCATAATAGGCACAATGCTTTTGGTGATAGGTGTTGAGCGAGTTTTTAGATAACTTCAATGGAAATGTGCTGATATCAATAAAAGTTGTCGATGATTTAGTGAGTATTATCGAATACGAAGGGATTTATTGTACATTTGCACCGATTTTTGGAAACGCTGGTAATAAGTAGCATAAATAAGTAAGCAGACCATAATGGAAAGAGATCATATCATTGGCTTTATCTTATTGTTCGCCACCCTTTTTGTGTGGTCGTATTTGAATAGGCCGGATCAAGCGGAATTGGAAAGAAGACAGCGAATGCAAGATTCTATCGCAAGTATTGAGGCGGCAAGGGATAGTCTTAATACATCAGCACAGTTGGCCCTTCCTGAAAATCAACCTGCAGTCTCAGCTACTTTACCAGATTCGGTACGACTAGCTCAGAATGCGAGTCTGTTCGGACCTTTTGCATCATCATCAGTAGGGGAAGAAAAAACTTTCACGCTGGAAAATTCAAAAATAAAGTTTACGTTTTCCAATAAAGGAGGGAAGATCGTTTCCGCTGAACTAAAGAATTACACCAAAGAAATCAGAGAAAGAGGTAAAGATGTTGTAGTTGAACAAATTGTCATGCTAAATGACCCTCGAAATAAATTTGAATACCTTTTGCCTGTAGCTTCTACACCATCTGGGATAGTTACCACTGAAGATTTATATTTTGATGCCAATGTAACAGGAAACACGATCACCTTTAAAGCAAATACTTCTTTGGGCGCTGCATTCACCCAAACGTACACTCTCGATCAAGAAAGTTATAATTTGGACTATGATGTAAATTATAAAGGCTTGGAGCGGGTGTTTGGAACTCAAGTTAAATCGATCGTTCTGAACTGGGATAATTTCCTGCACCCTTACGAACGGAATGCCCGGTTTGAACAGCAATATTCGGCGGTCTATTACAAGGAGAGTGACGAGGATGTTGATGATTGCGGCTGCATGCAGGACGATAAGAAAGAACTTGATAAGAGGACAATTGATTGGGTGTCTCATTCAAATCAATATTTCAATTCTACACTTATTGCCGATAGTTCTCCATTTGAATCTGCCGTTGTTGAATCTATCGGCCCTTCACTGGGTAGAGATTCGGATGCTGACCATATGGAAAGGCTTACATCTGAAATGCAGATTCCAATCGAAGGAGGAGGTAATTTTGCCATGTCCATGTACGTAGGACCAAATGAATACGAGAACTTGTCCAATTATAATATTTCGTTGGAATATATTATCCCATTTGGCAATAGCATTTTTGGGTCGATCAATAGATGGGTAATACGACCTGTGTTTGATTTTATGTCTCGGTACATTGGAAGTCTGGGAATAGTAATCATCATTGTGATTTTTATCATCAAAATGATGCTTTATCCTTTGATGTACAAAATGCTTCATTCTCAAGCATTGATGGGTGCGTTGAAACCTGAATTGGCTCATCTGACCGAAAAGTTTAAAGATGATCCACAGAAGAAGCAGATTGAGACTATGAAAATTTACAGGGAATACGGCGTAAGTCCCCTAGGTGGTTGTCTGCCTATGCTGATTCAGATGCCGATTTGGTATGCACTATTCAGATTTTTCCCCGCCTCTATCTCTTTCCGACAGGAATCCTTTTTATGGGCACACGACTTATCTTCATATGACGATTTCTTCCATTTGCCATTTCATATTCCTTTTGTGGGCGATCACTTGAGTTTATTCACGATTTTGTACTCTATCAGTATGTTGGCTTATACATATTACAATACCCGCCATATGGATATGTCGGCAAATCCGGCCATGAAGTATATGCAGTACTTGATGCCAGTTATGTTTTTTGGATTCTTTAATACCTATGCATCGGGATTGACAGCCTATATGTTTTTTAGTAATCTGATTAATATTTCTCAAACTGTGCTTACCAAGAGGTTTGTGTTTAAAGGACGAAAAGCTCAAAGAAGAGTTAAAGGCAAAAAAAGCAAAGCCAAAGAAGAAAGGAGGTTTTCAGGAACGGATGGAAGCCGCATTGAAGCAGCAACAAGAGTTGCAGGCGAAAAGGCAAAAGAAACAAAGAAAATAGAGTTCGATTTTTAATAAGCAAATAGACTTATGGCATCAGTTTTTGGACATGCAATTCTTGCCGGAGCCGTAGGTACATCATTAAAAAAAGAACTTAGACAACCCAAGGTATTTATATTAGGAATTATATGCTCCATAATTCCGGATGCGGATGTGCTCGCCTTCAGATTTGGTATTCCATATGAAGGATTTTGGGGGCATCGTGGTTTTACACATTCCATTGTGTTCGGATTGTTATTTGGCGTTTTAGTCATGTTGTTTTTTCACTGGAAGAGCACGTTAAAACATAAAAGTCTGCTGGCGATGTACTATTCATTTTGTACTGTATCTCATGGCATATTGGATGGAATGACTACGGGAGGAATGGGGATTGCATATTTTTCACCATTTGATACAGCGCGCTATTTTTTACCATTTCAGGTAATTCAGGTTTCCCCACTTGGAGCGAGTAGGTTTTTTAGTCGGTGGGGTATGGAGGTGATCAAAAGTGAAGCTTTTTGGATTGGAATTCCAGCTTTAATTTTTGCTGTATTAATTGTTGTAATAAGAAAGGTGCGTTAGTTTGAAAAAGAATTAGATTGGAAAAGCAAAAAACAGGCATAAAATAATTTTATATTAAGTATTTTTATAATATGAAATCTTTGAATTGTAACGGTCGATTATTGAGTTTGGAGATTCCTATGGTTATGGGGATACTCAATGTGACGCCGGATTCTTTTTATGATGGTGGAAAATATACTCACGTGGAGGATGCCTTGGAGAAAGCCAGAGGAATGATAGAAGATGGAGCGACTATCATAGATATAGGAGGTATGTCGTCCAGACCGGGAGCAGAAATTATTGATCCGGAAGAAGAAGCAAGCAGGGTGATACCTGTAATTCAAGGATTAAAAGGAACCAACTCTGAAGCCATTGTATCCATTGATACAGTACATGGACAAGTGGCACAAAAGGCAATTGATGCCGGTGCGTCAATGATTAATGATATTTCTGGTGGAAGCATAGATCAGGAAATTTGGAAGGTAGCAAAAGAGAATAACGTACCCTACATCTTAATGCATATGCAAGGAAAACCCAATACAATGCAGGATAATCCGCAATATAGTAATGTGGCCTTGGATATTTTGAAATACCTAAGAGATAAAGTATTTCAGCTGCGAAATTTGGGTTTAAAAGATATTGTGATCGATCCAGGATTTGGGTTTGGCAAGACTGTTGAACAGAATTTTGAATTGCTGAAGAAACTTTCGTCATTCAAAATTTTGGATTGCCCAATGCTTGTGGGAATTAGCAGAAAAAGTATGATCTATAAATTATTGGATGTTGATGGGAAAACGCTTTAAATGGAAGTACTGCGGCCCATATGATTGCTTTGCAAAATGGCGCAACTATTTTAAGGGCTCATGATGTGAAAGAAGCAATGGAATGCATAAAAATTTATAGTCAGGTAAGCGTTAATATTTGATGAGGAAAAGCCTATGGAAAGAAGATTTGACAAATTAAAAATATCAATCAATCGATTAGGATTGAATACAAAATGGAAGAATGAATTAAGGTACCGTTAAAGCGGAGAAAAGATTTCAAAAAATAGCGTTATATACGTTTGTATACCATAATGGAAAAGAAGGAATCAAAAATAAAAAAGAGCTTCAGTTGGCGAAAGATGATTCTTCGGGTTCTATTGGGCATCATCTTACTTCCTTTTCTTTTGTTTTTTCTTTTACAGCTTACCCCTGTTCAAAATGCATTGGTGGATTATGCCACTAAAGAAATTAATGCATCCATAGATGGAGAAGTTAAAATCGACCATATAGACCTGAGTCTCACCAAAGGTTTGATGCTTGAAGGGTTTTCACTTTTTGAAAAATCAGGAGATACCATCGTATTAGCCAAAGCTCTTAATGTGGATCTGGCCTCCAGCTTGTACAGTTTGCTAGATAATGAGATCGCGATCAAAAAGGTGAATCTGGAAAGTCCTGCGGTACGAATTGTGAAGTATAAAGGTCAGAACAAAAGCAATTTGGATTTGATACTGGAGAAACTAATCCAGCCCAGCGGTGAAGAAGGAAAAGGAAAACCACTCCAGATTGATCTAAATGAACTGGAAGTTTCCAATTTGATTTTAGCATTAATCGATGAAAACACCAATCAGGAACAAAGCGTGCATCTCAAAAACGGATCAATTCTGATTAATACTTTTCTTAAGGACAATGTCCTGGATATTGCACATCTCATTCTTGAACAACCCGTTATTAGAATTAAGAAATTGGGCGAATCAATTGAGCAAAATGTTGAAATTGAGAAGTCAGAGGAAGTTGTGGAATTGGATACGCTTCAACAGGATACTAGTGGCATGACCCTTAATCTGGCTAGACTTGAGATAATAAAAGGTGTTTTTTCACTTAACGACTATAACAAAGTTCCTTCAAGCGAAGATATCCTTGATCTCAATCACTTTGAGTTATCAGATATTGATCTTAGTGTTGCGGATTTTTCTTTTGAGAATCAAAATGAAATTAAGCTTGACTTGAAAAAGTTTGATTTTGTGGATGACAAAGGATTTGAAGTAAAATCACTCACATGTAGCAATATCGAAGTCAATGAAAATGAAGTTAAATTTCCGGATTTTGCTTTTTTGACGGACCGAACAAATCTTGGAGAGTCAATAAATTTGAAGTTTGATTCATTCGACGACTTCAATCAATTCGAACAAAAGGTTGAATTATCTGCCAATTTCAGATCGAGTAAGATCTATTTAGGGGACTTGATGCATTTTGTCAAAAAATTGAATACAAGTAGCTTTTTTATTCAAAATAGATATAAATCTGTATCTCTCGCAGGCAAAGTAGACGGGCCTATTGATCATTTGATTGGTGAGAATATGAAAATTGGAGTGGATAATCAAATGCAACTAGATGCCAACTTTTCCATGAGAAATATTACTCGAAAAGGAGGAGAGTTTTTCCATTTTGGAATGAAAAACCTTGAAACGGATATGGCATTCCTGGAATCTTTTATCCCTGGATTTAATCCACCTGATAACTTCAATAAACTCGGTAATATCCAATTTAAAGGAAATTTTGATGGGTACTTAAAAGATTTTGTTGCTTTTGGTTCACTTAATACTGCTTTGGGGGAGGCATTTATGGATATGCGATTGGATATTAAAGATGGAAGTAGTCTGGCACAATATAGTGGCGAATTAAGTTTGGAACAGTTTGATTTAGGATATTGGACGGACAATGAAGATTTCGGCATCGTAGATTTTTCGGCAAGTATTTCTGATGGTAAAGGCTTGACCTTGAATTCAGTCTATTCGGATTTATACGCCACAGTCGAATCGTTGACATACAAAGATTACGAATACCGTGATTTCGTCATGGACGCTCAGGTTGACAGAAATAACTTTAACGGTGAATTTAGCATTTCAGATGAAAATATAGATTTTGTATTTGACGGTAATATAGAAATTAAGGACAGTGTTCCGCATCTTGATTTTAAGGCAAATATCGAGATGTTGGATCTTCATACACTTAATCTTTCGGATAAACCATTGAGTTTTCAAGGGAGTGTGGATATTAATGGATATGGACAAGAATTGGATGATATTGTTGGAAATATGATAGCCAGTGACTTGATTGTAAGTACGAATGATACTATCTATCGGATGGATACCATATCACTAACAGCATATGAGACAGCTAATGAAAATCGGAAAATTAAGCTGTTTTCAGATATAGCTAGTATAGAATTGGAGGGTATGTACAATCTGAAATCCATTATTCCTGCAACCCGATACTTACTTAAAAACAACTATCCTCATTTTACTCAAAATTGGCAAGTCAGCCCTTTGGATGAGACGCAAGCGCAAGATTTGCGATTTGATATCAGCGTATTTGATAGCAAAAACTTTTTCGAGTTGGCAGGTGTCAAAAATTTATCGACTAAAAACTTCAAAGCAAAAGGTTCCTTAGATACAGAAAAAGGTGACCTTTCATTTGCTTCATCAGTACCGTTTCTACAAATCGACAACAACAGCTTTTGGTTTAGTCAGATTCTCATCAGTAGCGATAATATTCGAGGAGATGTTTTGATTAACATTGATTCCACGGTTATTGGTAGTAATTCGTTCAACCCCATCGATATCCAGAGTAAAATGTTGGGAGATACCGTCAATTTTTTAGTGAGTACAACAGAAATTGTGGATTCTTTGCAAAGTTTGGATATTCAAGGAAGGTTACTTCCTCATCCTAATGGATACGAGGTGAGTATTACGGATAATAAGATAGAAGCTTTGGGTGGGGTGTGGTCAGTTGAAAAAGAAAATCAAATCGTCTTTGGCAAACAATATCATGACATCAACAACTTAATAATTACGGATGGTTATCGATCCATAAGTATAGATGATGTGAGCAATAAGGGTATAGCGCTCTATCTGGAAGATTTTAATTTTTTGACCATCAATGGAATTATTAATTATGACAAGATGGACTTTGCCGGTGAGGGAGATTTTAGTCTTTTAGTGGATGATATATATACAGATAAAAACCTGAAGGCTAATATGTACATCGAAGAATTTACGATCAATGATGATAGCTTTGGGGCTTTGGAATTGGATGTTAGCAAGGATAATGGCGAGCCAGCAGGAGTTCTTATGTCGATTGGAGACGAGCATCATCAACTGATTGTAAATGGAACGTTTGACCCGGATAATGAGAATTACATTGATGCCCAGGTGAAGGGGAAGGATTTTCCATTACAGATCTTCGAATATCTGCTGAGAGATGGGATTAAAAATACCTATGGTGGGGTTGATTTAAATGCTGAGGTTACCGGCCCCTTAGATGCTATGAATATAAGTGGAAAGGGATACTTAAATGGTGGCGTATCAATAATCTATACAGGAGTAGATTACAAATTTATCGACCAAGAGGTTCGACTTTCTAACGATAAAATTGATTTGACAGGTGCAGAGATTATTGATCCTCATGGAGGTATCGGAATAATTGAGGGAGGGCTCAGGCATGATTTATTCAGGGACTTTTCTTTGGATGCAACCATATCTGGCACCAATGTGGTAGCATTAAATACAACAAAGTTTGACAACCCGCTTTACTACGGCTTGGGGAAAGGGGATATGAATGTACGATTTACAGGACCTTTTCATTTGGTGAATATGAAAATTATTGCCACAGCCAAAGAAGAGAGTGTATTAAATATTCCGATTTGGGAAGGTGAAACTTCTACCGATAAAAACTTTATTCAGTTTGTCTCCAGAGAAGAGATGTTTAATGAAGAAATAAAAAAGGAAAGGGATTTTCGATTTGAAGGGTTGGATATCGAAGTCGATTTGATCATGACTCCGGCAGCCAGGGTCAATATTATTTTTGATGAAAGCAGAGGGGATATTATTCGGGGCAATGGACGAGGAAATCTAAAAATGAACATTACTCGGTATGGCGATTTTGACATGTACGGAACGTACGAAATCGAAACCGGAGAATACTTGTTTACAGCATTAGGTGCGGTAGCAAAACCATTTGAAGTAAGAAGAGGTGGCCAGATTCGCTGGACTGGGGATCCAATTAATGCACGTTTGGAGATAACTGCGGATTACGAGGTACGTACTTCAATGGAAGTCTTTTTATCGGAGTTTTTCTCTCCAAGTGATCCTTTGTATGAAGCTTCTAAAAGTAAAACGCAAGTCGAATTAATCTTGAATTTGGGTGGAACCCTTTTTAAACCTAAAGTGAATTTTGATTTGAATTTTCCAGATTTGGAAGGACAGCTTAGGACGGTGACGGAAAGTAAAATGAGAACACTTAAAACCAATCAAGCAGAGCTAAATAGTCAAGTTTTAGGATTGATCGTCTTTAATTCTTTCCTTCCGGGATCCAGTAATCAAATTGCCCTGGGAGGCTCTGATATTGGATCTACTACAATCGGTACGCTGAGTGAATTTGTATCCAGTCAATTGTCGCTTCTTTTTACCGGATTGTTGAATGAAGCATTGGCAGATAATGGGTTGATTTCAGGTATTGATTTTGATATTGGTTTGCGTAAAAACTCATTTAACGGTGTAAGCAATACAGATTCGGATATCCTACCAGATGAAATTGAGGTAAGATTAAAGAATCGATTTAAGTTCTTGGATGAACGTCTCTCCTTGGGTCTAAGCGGTAATTATGTTCGTGAGAATCAAAACGTTCTTGTTGGAGGAGACTATTTTATTGGTGACTTTGTGCTCGAATATTTCTTAACCGATGACAGAAAGCTTAAGCTTCGTATGTATGGCCGTTATGATCGTGACGAGATCGGAGGGCAGCGACGTCAGCGTTACGGATTGGGTATTGGTTACCGAACGGAGTTTGGTACACTTGCAGATTTCAAAGAGACAATGTCCGAACAATTTCGGGAAAGCGTAACAGAATCCTTGGAGGATGAATAGTTTGCTCTTAAATCATTGGAATATTAAAGATCTTCCAGCTTAGTACTTTTATGTATTAACACATGATCTAGAATAACCAGAGCAGCCATTGCTTCTACAATGGGTACCGCTCTAGGTACTACACATGGGTCATGTCTTCCTCTTCCTTCTACAATCGTTTTGTTGCCTTCACTATCTACAGATTCTTGTTGAGGAATGATCGTTGCTACAGGTTTAAAGGCAACATTAAAGTTGATGTCCATTCCGTTACTGATACCCCCTTGAATTCCACCGGAGAAATTAGTTTTCGTACTTATCTTACCTGCCACATTTTCAAATGCGTCATTATGCTCTGATCCGAGCATTTCGATTGCACCAAATCCGCTCCCAATTTCAAATCCCTTTACTGCATTGATGCTCAGCATCGCCTTGCCCAACTCGGCGTGGAGCTTGTCAAAAACTGGAGCACCCAGACCTACAGGGCAATTTTGAATGGTACAACTTATTTTGCCACCAATCGTATCTCCTTTTTTCTTAATTTTTGTGATTAGATCGATCATTGCTTCCGCTGTGGGTTGGTGAGGGCATCGGACAATATTGCTTTCAATATTGCTCAAGTCTAACGTAACCGCTTCTGGAATAGTAACCGATCCAACTTGACTTACAAAAGCATTAATGGTAATATCCAAAACGTGGAGCACTTGTTTGGCTATAGCTCCTGCGATCACACGTGCGGCGGTCTCTCTGGCACTTGATCGGCCACCACCTCGATAATCCCGAATACCATATTTCTCGGCATAGGTGAAATCTGCATGACTAGGACGATATTTATTGGCAATATGGCTGTAGTCTTTAGAACGCTGGTCCTGATTTCGTATAAAAATGGCCAATGGTGTGCCGGTAGTTTTACCTTCAAACACACCGGATAAAACTTCGAACTCTTCATTTTCATGGCGTTGGGTTACTATTTTGGATTGTCCTGGTTTTCGACGCTGCAATTCCGCAAAAACATGATCCAAATCCAACTCAAGTCCTGCGGGACAACCATCGATTACCACTCCTATCCCTTTGCCATGCGATTCTCCAAAAGTCGTGATTTTATAAAGTGTTCCAAAGGTATTGCCAGCCATGTGCTCTAATAATTGTGATTCGGGTGTAAATGTAAGAAGATCAAAGAATCCTTTATGAATTTAATGATTAAGATGTTGAGATACGCTTTTTGCTATAATCTGCCCTTTACTGTTTATCATTAATTGAAGAAGTGGTAAATTTACACGGTAAGCCAAAAATAGATTATGATTCCAAAAGTAAAAGCTGTTCATCTCTCGCCAACGCATACATTTAGTAAGTACAGCGTGCCCGCCATCACATTGCTCAAAGGTCTAGGTGTAGAAGGTGATGCGCATTGTGGAAAACTAATGAAACATCGATCCCGATTAAAACAGAAGCCCGTGCCACCCAATCTTAGACAAGTGCATTTTATGCATGTGGAATTGTTCGATGAATTAAAAGAGAAAGGTTTTGAAGTCACCCCCGGACTTATTGGGGAAAATATTACGACATCAGGTTTGGATCTTTTAGACTTGCCGAGAGGAACCTTATTATTTTTAGGAGATACCGCAATTGTAGAAATTACAGGTTTACGAAATCCTTGTAATCAATTGAATGGATTGCAGGAGGGGCTTCTTTCCGCAGTCTTGGATCGAGACAATAAAGGAAATTTGATTCGAAAATCAGGGATTATGGGCATTGTCTTGGAAGGAGGAGTAGTGAAACCTGGAGATATCATTCGAGTAGAATTGCCAGAAAAGCCTTTTTTCAAGTTGGAAAGAGTTTGATTGAAATTACGAATAAAGTATCACGAATTTAGAATCTAATATTAGCACTGTTAAAAATATCGTAATTTCTCAGGTGGTCTTTGATTTTACGCAAACAAGTATGACGGACTTGAATATCTTAAGTACTGGATTGGAATCCAAAGCTAAGAATTGGCTAGAAACATAATTTTGGAGGCATTTCATTTATTGATTAACTGAGCAGTTACAAAATATCTTAGAACCTGCTATTTTAATTGTAAACAAGCTAAGTATTGTCATCCAGAGCGACTTTACCCACCTTAGAGAAATCTACATCAATATTCATCAAACTAATTGTTTTATTCAGTTAGCCTTGGAAATATATCCAAAGCTGAAACATGAAGTAGGTTTTAGAAAAATTAAATAACTTTAGATTTAAAATAAAACAGTCGTTATGGGAATACCAAGACCATTCAATTTACAGAAATGGATTGATGAGAATCGGCATGAACTAAAACCACCAGTAGGAAATCGAAACTTATACAAAGATGCCGGTGACTACATAGTAATGATCGTTGCTGGACCAAATGCACGAAAAGATTATCATTATAATGAGACGGAGGAGTTGTTCTATCAGGTAGAAGGCAATATAACCGTTCGTATTCAGGAAGATGGTAAGCCTGTGGATGTTCCGATAAATGAGGGTGAGATGTTCTTATTACCGGCCAAGGTGCCACATTCTCCCATACGTTCAGAGGGGTCGATTGGCTTGGTGGTGGAACTTAAACGTACTTCATCACATAGAGATGGTTTGATGTGGTTTTGTGATAACTGCAACAATAAATTACACGAGTCTTATTTCGAATTGAATAATATCGAAAAGGATTTCTTACCGCGATTCAAAAACTTCTATGGTTCTCTCGCCATGAGGACGTGTGATGTTTGCGGAACTGTAATGGAGGTAGATGAGCGATTTGTGGATTAGAAGGACGAAATGGAGTCGGTGAGTAAAAAAATAATCTTTGCCTCTGATTTTCATTTAGGGGTGGAGGCAACATTATCAAGCGAAGAAAGAGAGAAAAAAGTAGTTGAGTGGCTGACCAGGATTCAAGATGAGATCGAGGCCCTTTACCTGGTAGGTGATATTTTTGACTATTGGTTTGAATATAATTCATGTATTCCAAAGGGGTTTACTCGATTCTTAGGGAAAATTGCCGAGTTAAGGGATGCAAATATTCCAATCTATTTTTTCACAGGGAATCACGATATGTGGATGTTTGATTACTTTGAAAATGAATTTGGGATTCCTGTTTATCATAAGCCGATTCAAAAGGAAATTCAGGGTAAGAAATTATTTATTGGACACGGAGATGGTTTGGGACCTAAGGATTATGGCTATAAATTTATCAAGAAGGTACTAAGCAACCCCTTTTGTCAATGGGCATATGCCAGATTACATCCCAATTTTGGATTGTGGCTGATGAAGAAATTTAGTCATAAATCAAGAGACGCAGGAGGTGACAACGCCATATTTCAGGGGAGGGATAAAGAAATGCTTGTTCAATATGCCGAACGAAAATTAGAAAGCCTGGAAGTGGATTATTTTGTTTTTGGTCATCGTCATTTGCCTTTGAAAGTAACATTGAGCAATAAAAGATCGATCTATTATGGAATAGGAGACTGGACACATTATCAGAGTTTTGGAGTATTACAAGATGGTAAATTTTCGTTACAATACTACGAACGTCCAGATTTGACTCAGATTATAGAATGAAGCTTTTTCAGAAAATAGTATTATTTGGAATAATTTTATTCCTTCCTGGATGCGGGGCTGCACAGAATAAGTTGCTTTCGCCCTTAAGTACAGCTTATGATATAAAGGAAAAAGTAGTAGACATTCACGTAGATAATTTGAATAACATTTATATCCTTACCGCAGATAATAGAGTGGTAAAGTATACCGATTCCTACAAAATGCAATTTGAGTATTCCAACAACTTAATTGGGGAAATTAAAAGTATTGACGCGACCAATCCACAGAAGATTTTGTGTTTTGTAAAAGATTTTAATCGAATCGTAGTACTGGATAATACCTTGGCGGAAATTAACATTATCGATCTAAGCATTTCAGACTATTTGGATGTATCTGTAGTAGCACGTACCAATGACAATCAAATTTGGCTTTTTGATCCCATTAATCAGGTCCTTGTTAAAGTAAACGATCTTGTCGAGGTGCAATACGAAACAAATCGCCTTTCCGACCTTAATCTTGGTACGATCAATCCAGTATCATTGAAGGAAAGGGGTAATATCGTTATCCTTTCTGATCCTGAAATCGGCTTACTGGTGTTTGATAATTTTGGTCAATATTTGCGATTGATTCCAGAAAAAGGAATTTCAAGTTTTCAAATCTTTGGAGAGTATGTATTTTTTATTCAAGACGGAAAATACTTTCAATATCATATCAAAAGATACGAAAAGTCAGAACTGGTCGAAATGCTGCAAGGATTTGAGCGATTTACCATTGCCAAAGATAAAACGTATTACATTGATGATAAAGGTGTGGTGATAAAGCCAACTATCGATTGAGTTTATTCGAGCAATTATGCTGGATATTGTACGTAGTTTCTAGGTGTTTCCCAAAGCTTAACTCCAATTTCATATTGCTCCTCAATTTTTGATCTTAAAATGGTATAAATGACATAGCAGATGTTTTCGGCCGTCGGATTCAGATTTTTGAATTCTTCAACTTCCAGATTCAGATTCTTGTGATCCAATTTTTTCTCTATGTGCTCTTTTATAATGTCTTTTAATAGTTTGAGATCATATAAGTAACCAGTATCCGGGTCCACCTCTCCGGTCAGGCGCACTTCTAATTCATAATTATGTCCATGGTATAAAGAGTTGTTACAAAGCCCGAAAACCTCTTCGTTTTTTTCGTCACTCCAATTGTTATTGTGTAGTCTATGTGCCGCATTAAAGTGGGCTGTTCGAAAAACTGATATGCGCATTTATTTTCGTTTTACAAAAAACAAGAACTAAGTCCAATTGTTCTATAACTTGAAGCGATTTGAATCAACTTGCTTACCGAAAGGGTAGGTGAGTTGTAAAGAAAGTAACTAAATGTTTTTTATCGCTTTCATGTTAAATATAGGGTCTTAACATTCTCTTTGCAATCATTTCAAATCTTATTGAGTTAAAATAGGTGTAAAATGGAGGCAATTAGCCAGCAGTTGATAACCCTTTATTAGATTTGCAACTAGAACACATCATTAATTTTAGGATGAAAAAATCATTTCTTTCTTTTTGTTTTCTTGTTTTGATTTCAGTTACGGCATCAGCATCATATATATTGATACCGATGGACTATGATAGTCAAAAAAATCATCTAAAAGCCTATGGGATCACTTACTGGATCTTGGATAATGGCCTTTCGGCATATTGGCTTTTGAATTACCGAGGAGGTAGTTTTGTTTTCGAACACAATAGACGCTTTGAATCAGAGTGCAAAATCAGAGGGGTATCTTATGAAGTTATTTCCAATGCTCAATTTGCGCAGATCAGAACATCGATTAACGATAAGGAAAAAAATCAGGAAGTTATAAAATTGGAGCAGGCACCAAAAATCGCTGTGTATACTCCCGATTTCAATTCCAAGGGCGAAAAAATCCAGCCTTGGGATGATGCTGTGACATTGGTACTGACCTATGCAGAGATTCCGTATGAAACGGTCTATGATCGAGAGGTTCTTGAAGACAAATTACCACAATATGATTGGTTGCATTTGCATCATGAAGATTTTACGGGGCAGTACGGTAAATTTTATGGTTCTCAGGGAGGAAGACCATGGTATAAGGCGAATCAACGGAAGATGGAGTCTCTGGCTGCAGAACTGGGCTTTGACAAAGTGTCACAATTAAAATTGGCTGTGGCAAAACGATTGAAAGAATATATTGAAGGTGGAGGTTTCCTGTTTGCTATGTGCTCAGCTACGGATACCTATGATATTGCTTTGGCTGCGGATGGTGTCGATATCTGTGCTGGTATTTATGATGGCGATGATGCGGATCCGAATGCTCAAAAGAAATTGAATTACGATAATACATTGGCGTTCCGCAACTTTGATTTGATCAAGAATCCTTTGACATATGAGCATTCCTCCATTGACAACAAAAACAGAGGAGTCACCCCTGAAACGGATTACTTCAAGTTATTTGAATTTTCTGCAAAATGGGATCCGGTCCCTACGATGCTTTGTCAAAACCACACCCTTACGGTAAAAGGGTTCATGGGACAATCCACTGCATTTAAAAAAGAGCATATAAAACCAGAGGTGTTAGTTTTAGGAGAAAATAAGGCAGCGAACGAAGCGCGATATATTCATGGGACATATGGTTACGGCACCTGGACATTCTATGGCGGTCATGACCCGGAAGACTATCGCCATTATGTGCAAGATCCTGAAACTGATCTTAATTTGCACCCCAATAGTCCGGGATATCGATTGATCTTGAACAATATTTTATTTCCGGCAGCGGAGAAAAAGAAGAGAAAAACATAGAAGTGATTTATAAACGTATGTTATGTTGATATTCAAGATGTTGTAAAGGGCTTGCCAATATGTTTTAAAACACATCATAAAAAAGGATTCGCATGGCGCGAATCCTTTTTTATTTCCTTTTGCTATAAATGGCTTATAAATAATTCAAGACTAGAAGTAAAATCGAGTTTTTTGACTATTCCCTAGTCAGTTATTACAACCTTGCCGTGTTTAATCGTTCCATTCTCCGTTTCCATTGATAAGAGATACATTCCGGTTGCAAGGCCAACCGTTGAAATAGTATTGGTTCCAGAGGGTTTTATCACATTAATCACTTGCCCTGCGAAAGATGTAAATGTTACTTTTGAAATGTTCTCATCCGATTCTATATTCAGTTGTTGACCCAAGGCAATTGGATTTGGAGATATGTTTAGATCATTCAGAACAATTCTTTGAGTAGAGCTAGAACCTTCCACTCTATATTTATTGATGTGTCCACCTTTTTGAGCGAGCCAGATTACATTGTTTTCATCTCTGAACGTACTCAACGTCTCACTGCAATATTCTTTGGTCTCGGTAAAGCTTTGGCCACCATCGGTAGATTCATAAATATTGGTTTGAGCTTCATTGGCTGTGGTATAAAATAGTTGATTCTCAGAAATAAAGTGAAGGTTGGTAATAATGTAACCGGAAGAAATCAATTCTGCAGTAACACCTCCATCTCTGGTTAGGTAAAGTTGAGAACTCGTGGAGCCAAGACCTATGTTTTCATCCAGGAACGTCAGACTTCTGATATTAAGATTATCTCCAAAAGATTCAATTTCCCAGGATTCGCCATTGTCTGTACTTGTGTAAATGGTGCCGCCATTGCTGGGGATGTACAATTTGCCGGAAGGAGCCTGATAGATAGTAAAACCATAATCTGGAATAAACGCTTTGGAATCCCAGGTAATTCCGCCGTCGGTTGATTTGATAATAGCGTAATCAAAATCAGTAGCTTCTAAGGCAAGCAAGTAATCTTCATCTGCATTGTGATACAAGGCCTCAATAGATATGTTGATCGAGTTTGCGATTTCGTCATTCTCAATGATTAGCAATTCGTTGGAGCCACCTGCGATGTATTTATTTTGAGATAGAATAGCTACAGAATTGAGGTAGGTATTTGTTCCAAAAGATAGATCAACAAAAGCCCAGGTCTCACCTCCATCCTCTGTTTTTATTATAGATCGATTTCCTCCAACAGCAATACCCATGCCACTACTGTGAAGTGCGATATCCGTTAGATTTTCACGCTGGTACGCATTCAGATTAACAAAAGACTCACCGAAGTCCTCTGTTTTTCCTACCATTGATGATCTGCCAGCGAAATAAAGTGCCCCATTATCGGCGATATACGCAGAGCTGATCAGATCATAGGTGCCATCATCTGGGATTGGAATAAATTTCGCGGATTCACCAGCATCTGTGGATACATAAATTCTATTGGTATTTACAGTCATGATCACGTTCTCACCATATCCTCGAACACCGATGTTTTCTGGTAAGGAGGTGAGATCAGTGTAGGTAGTGCCACCGTCAGTGGTTTTAATTGGATACGTAAAATTTTGAATGGTGAAATAACCTAAATCGTCGGTTACCATATCAAAGGAGAAAATTCGATTCATGAAATCGTTTCTTGTTTCTACCGTTTCCGAATTTAGATCTACCCGTACAAATAGTCCTTCCAAAGTTCCAACATGTAAATAGTTATCTGTAATGTCCGTTACTTGTACAGCATCTCCTGTCAGATTCAAATCTGCTATTTTGGTCCATTCGTATTGACCGACGGCAGCTTTGTGTATGTTCCTGCTGGAAATGACATATATGCTCTGACCATCGGCTTCTATCGAGATATAACTTCCAGATGAAAGAAATAAAGAAGAGGAGCTTATTTCTTCAAACTCCATGGTACTAAAATCAAAAACGTAAATGTTATCATTCGATTGATAGATGGCTTTAGATCCATTTGATTCCGGTAATATTTTGATGTTTCTTATTCTGTCATCTACTTCGATGGTTGTCCAGGTTTGACCTTCATCATTGGTAACGATTGCAGTATTGCAGTCCCCAGCCGTATAAATATAATCACCATAAACGGCAATAGCGTTTAGTTCAGAGTAGGGTACTTCAGGAAAAACTGAATTCTCAATTTGGCAGATTGCCACTTGTTGAATAAGTATAAGCAGGAGTAGTATTTTTTTCATATTTTCTAGGTTTTGTGACAAAAATAAAGGTGCGACAAAGAAGATTTATCACCTAAAAAGGTGATTTCATCAACCATCTGAGGTGAATTTTTGTCTTATTAGTCAAGCATTATAAGACTATGGCGAGAAATTTAGCATCGATTAAAGACAAAACTTCGATCGATTGGAAAGGAGGATTTAGTGCGTTGAGATATCTACCTAGATTTTTCAGAGAAGTGTTCATCAGCAGTAAAATGGCTTTTTTACTTAATGCTGCTTGTAGACTTTTGAATGCCTTATCTCCCATTTTTTTACTTTATGTAGGCAAATTATTAATTGATGAAATCATATTACAAGCTTCAGCCATTGAGCCTGTATATTCGAAAGTTTGGCTTTATGTTGGAATTGAACTTGGGGTTGGCGTTTTTTCTGACATTATTAATAGAGTTATTACGTTAACAGACGGGCTTATCGGAGATCAATATTCCAACTACACCTCGGTATTAATTATTAGAAAGACAAAAGATTTAAGCATAAGTCAATTGGAAGATTCCGAATTATATGATAAACTAGAGCGAGCACGAACTCAAACCATGGGAAGGGTAGGGCTGATGTCAAATACTTTAAGTCAAATTCAGAGCTTGATCGTTATTGTATCTTTAATTGGAGGATTGATTTATTTTGAGCCCTGGTTGATTTTTATTTTAGTGCTGAGTATTATTCCGGCTTTTATCAATGAATTGAAATTTAGTTCGAGTAAATACTCCATAGCTCGCAGTTGGACTTCGGAACGACGAGAATTAGATTATCTGCGCTATATAGGCGCCAACGATAAAACAGCCAAGGAAATGAAACTATTTGGATTGGTTGATTTTGTAGCTGACCGATTCGAGCGATTGTCTAATCAATACTTTTTTATCAACAGAAAACTGGCAATTAACCGCACTATTTTGGGGGCTATTTTCAATTTGCTAGGGACTTTGAGTTATTACGGAGCTTATATTTTGATTATTGCGCGTGCAGTAAGTGGGGCAATTACAATTGGAGATTTGACCTTTTTAAGTGGATCATTTAATCGATTAAGGAATAGCCTTCAAAATAACTTTTCAAAATTCACACGTATAGCTGAAAGTGCGCTCTATCTCAAAGACTACTTTGATTTTATTGATATTCCTGTAGAGGAACAATTCGATAAAAAAAACATAAAAGTATTGGATGTCCAACATGGTTTTGAGTTTCAAGATGTCACTTTTTCATATCCCGAATCTGATGAAAAAGTCTTGGATGGGGTGTCGTTTACGATTAAAACCGGAGAAAAAATGGCTTTTGTAGGTCAAAATGGGGCTGGAAAAACAACATTAATCAAATTGATGCTAAGGTTTTATACTCCGGATTCCGGTAAGATTTTGTTGGATGGTGTTGATATATCAGAATATGATGCCGAGAGTTACCAAAGACTATTTGGAGTTATCTTTCAGGACTTCATTCGATATGAATTCAATGTGAAAGAAAATATAGCGGTTGGTGATATTGAACAAATCGATAACCAGTTGGCAATTGAAGAAGCGGCAAGAAGGTCTTTAGCGGAAGAAGTGGTGTCTGAAATGAAAGACGGCTATGATCAGCAATTAGGAAGAAGATTTGCGAAAGGGAAGAATCTATCTGGAGGGCAGTGGCAAAAGATAGCACTGGCTCGCGCCTACATGAAAGATGCAAAAGTGATGATACTGGATGAACCTACTTCAGCACTTGATGCCAGGGCGGAATCCGAAGCATTTCAGAGGTTTATTGGATTGACCAAAGGTAAGACCAGTATCATTATTTCACATCGTTTTTCCACAGTAAGGATGGCAGATCGAATCTTGGTGTTGAAAGATGGTAAGGTGTTGGAAATTGGGACACATGACAAATTGATGGATAATGATTCTTTATATGCGGAATTGTTCACGCTTCAGGCTCAGGGATACTTGTAAATTCAAACATTTGACTTGCAAGAGACTACAATGACAAAAAGTCTAGATACCTTCAGAATATTAAAAGAATAGTAATTATCTTGAGGTATAAACCTCTTCAAATTAAATCAATAAATCCTTTTTAGAATGATTAATAGATCCCATTTGGTTACTTTTTTATTGCTTTTTACATGCTCTTTTCTTGGGGCTCAGAATGAATACACGGTTCAGTTTAAAGAGCGCGCGTACCTACCTCAAGAAAATATTTCCACCTTCAATCCCGCCGAGGTTACGAAAGAAGAAACAATAGCAGGGAATTTTTATCGATTTGTCCAATTCAAAAAAGCATTGAGTAAAGCTGAAATAGATGAGTTGGAAAACAAGGGCATAAAATTGCTTTCTTACATTCCAAAGCACACTTATATCGCATCTATTCCAGAAAATGTATCGAAATCTGATCTTATAAATTCAAATGTACGATCAGTATGGGAAATTGAAAAAGATCAAAAGTTAGCTAGCGATGTTCGAAATCGAAGTCTTCCAGATTGGGCTGTCAACGGCGATCAGGTTTTGTTATTAGTCAAGTATTATGAAGATTTAAATCAGGATTTGATTATTGATTTGTTAAGAGGGAATAAGATAGACGTTACACAGTACAATGGGTTCAATAATTTTTTAGAAATCTCTCTTCCACTTGAGCGATTGGAGGAATTGAGTGAACTTCATTTTTTGGAGAATGTAGAACCTGTTCCAGCTCCAGATATTAAAGAGGACAGACGTGGAAGGGCACTACATCGGGTAAATAAATTGGACCCCAATTTGGTAGGAGCAAGAAACTACACCGGGAAAGGGATAAATATATTGGTTCGAGATGACGGAGCGGTATTTGAGCACATTGATTTTCAGGGAAGATTGGATCAATCTTTTGCAAGCCCTTCTTTTGGAAGTCATGGTGATGGAGTAGCCGGAATTATGGGTGGTGCAGGAAATTTGAATCCCGTGAATAAGGGAATGGCTCACGAGAGTACTATTTTTGTGAACGATTATGTTCCTAACTTTCTAGACGAAACCATGTCTCTATTCAATAATAGAGATGTGATTGTTACGAATTCCTCTTACGGTGACGGATGCAACGTAGGATATTCCAATTCCGCTCGTATCGTTGATCAGCAAATGTTTAATAATCCAACCTTGATGCATGTGTTTTCGGCTGGAAACAGCGGACAGGGAATATTGGACGGTAACGGCAATCCGGTTTCCTGCGGTTATGGTGCAGGACTGACATGGGGAAATATTACAGGAGGACATAAACAAGGAAAAAATGTTATTGCGACTGCTAATTTGAATTACAGAGGAGAAATAATGACATCCAGTAGTCGGGGACCAGCTCACGATGGGCGAATCAAGCCGGATATTTCAGCAAATGGTAATAATCATGTTTCGACGGGAGAAGAACAGGGATATATCAGTTTTAGCGGTACATCGGCAGCTGCCCCTGTGGTAGCTGGGGTAACAGCTATGTTGCACGAAGCGTATGAAGTCAATCATAGTTCAAGAGCAAACGCGGCATTACTGAAAGCACTAATGTTAAATACGGCTAATGATTTAGGTAATAAAGGACCTGACTTTATTTACGGCTGGGGATCTTTAAATGCGTATAGAGCCGTTTTGGCTCTTGAAGATAGTAGGTTTTTGATCGAACAAATAAATCAAGATGAGATGAAAACTCACACGATTACCGTTCCTGAAAATGTGGCAGAACTTAAGATCATGACCTATTGGCCGGACCCGGAGGGTACCACGTTTAATTCGATCGCACTTCTAACGGACCTAAATACACAGTTAATTGCAGCCGATGGAAGTATACATCTCCCTTGGGTTTTGGATCCCACACCAGATGCTGCGGCTTTGAGTAGCCCTGCAACAAAAGGTGTAGATAATTTGAATAACATGGAGCAGGTAGCTATCGATTTTCCTGAAGCAGGAGAATACACGCTTGAAATTAGAGGGGATCAAGTCCCATTTGGGATTAATGATTATTATGTAGTTTGGGAGTTCCGAATGAATGAAATCGATATCATCTTCCCTGATGGAGGTGAGAATTTGAATCATGTAAGTTCGGAGGTAATCCATTGGGATGCTACCGGGAATGAAGGCAATTTTACAATCACACACATTGATAGCGATGGAGTGGAAACACCAATAGGTCAGTCCGCCGGAAATAGAAGATATTTTGAATGGTTTACGCCATTTCAATTTAGTGAAAAATCAAAGATTAGAGTTGAAAGAAATGGTTTGTCAGATGAAAGCACAGAACCATTTTTACTAGCCAACAATCCCAGAAACCTAACCATAACTGAGAACGAGGATACAGGAGAATTAACGTTGGAATGGACCAGTGATACTATACCGGTCAGTTACAACATTTACACTTTAGGTGAATTTGTCATGGAAAAAGCCGCAACTGTAGAGACTCCTAGTTTTGTACTTCCAGATGAGCCAAGATATAAAGCAACCTGGATTGCTGTGAGTGCCAATTTCCCAGATGGAACTGAAGGCAAACGATCTATAGCAGTCTCTTCACTTCCTTCACCTAAAGCATTGGGCATCAACAATAAAAATAACAGACCTTGTCTTTTTCAAGAGGTGATCTATGATTCAGAATCTACGGATACGTTATTGCAATACGAATGGAATTTTGGATCCAACAGTTCACCATCCGAAGCATTTACAAAAGGTCCGCATACTGTTTTCTATTCTGTTAGAGGTCCAAATTTGGCTAACCTTACCGTTACCAATGATGGGGGTACAGATAATACATTCTTTGTTTTAAATGTTGTTGAAGAATTGGAACAAAGCGAAACAGAATTGGTCAAAGATGGAGGCGGACAATATACATTCAAATCGACTATAAATGGTGCGGAGTCTTACAGCTGGGACTTCGGCGACGGAAATACAGGTTCTGGAAAATCAGTAACACATACATATACAGCCACAGGTAATTATACGATCACCCTGCAGGCCGAAAATTCATGCGGTATCATTACGGAAATCGATCAGGTATCTATTAATTTGACAAACGTGGAAGACTTGACGGTCGATGATTTTTCTATTTCTCCAAATCCGAATCGCGGAGATTTTGAGATTTCGCTTCCAGATTTGGAGGGAAATGACATCAATATTCAATTAATTGCAATGGATGGAAGATTGATCGAGTCCAGAAGATTCTCCGCTACATCATCTGGTCAAAAAGTACCTTGGAATAATGTCCCTAAGGGTATATATATATTGAAATTTAATATTCTCACCAAAGAACTTTCAAAGAGAATAGTTGTGGAATAAGCTACGTTTGCCAGAAAGTGAAAACACAATCACTTTCTGGCGAAAATTTTATTCGTTTGAAACTGCAAGATGTATTTGCCGTATTCCTTCTAACGTAAGTTCTTTGTCTATCCGACTAAATTCCGATTTCAGTTCTTCAATCGCTGTGCTTAATCCACCCGTGGCAACGACATAATATGGCACTGGCAATTCATTTTGAATTCTCAGAATAATTTCTTTTACCAATCCAATAAAGCCAAACAATACTCCGGCCTGTATAGCCGTAGAAGTACTTTGTCCGATAGCAGATTCTGGAACTTTGATTTCAATTTCAGGCAGTTGCGCTGTACTTCCTGACAAGGTAGATATAATTGTTTTCAGTCCGGGAGAGATGGTTACTCCTTCGATACCATTGTTTTCATTGTACACTGTAAAACTGAGCGCGGTTCCAAAATCAACTACAAGCGTATTGCGTTGGTATATCTTCTTTGCTGCAAAGGCATTGGCTACTAAATCCGAACCTATCTCATAGATCTTTGGGATGTGCATATTAAGTTGGAGGAAGACTTCAGGACTTAGGAGCAATGGTTCAAATCGAATATTTGCGACGATGGCTTCAATAATGACTTCAGTTACACTGGGAACAACACTGCTTACTGCGGCCTGTGTAATTTTTCCTGGAGCTATTCCCCATTCCAGGAGTAAATCCCTCAGACCCGTTTCATAAAAAAGGCTGGGGTGATTCGATTTGGTATCGTATCGATATTTATATTTCCAAGTTTCACCATCGTGAATGGCGATTACAATATTACTATTGTTCTACAAGAAGCAAGATGGCGGCCATATCAGTAGCAGGGGTAACTTCAAGGTCTTAATCTGAAGTCATCCTACATCCTATGAAAAAACAATATGGCTCAAATGCAATCCAAATCTCCAAAGTTTATTCCTGTTTTTACCGTTTGCTTCTAGCTAATGTACAGCCAGAGATATAGTGT
>JBCCVV010000046.1:0-33016 GCA_039194925.1 Bacteroidota bacterium | reverse complement strand
CCTCAATATGCAGAATTAAATCAGTTTTATTTCTCAATACGTTAATTGACTAGGTATTACAAATTAAAAAAAATCGTAATATGTAGTACCATCTTTACAAAGAATTTATATATTTGCGTATTAGGCAATGTATAAAACAGACGTTATTTAAATGTCTTTTTTACTAAATACCTGATTATGAGTCACTTAAGCGTGCTCAGAAAAACACCAACCTAGGTTTGATCATAGACCGGATATTATTCAATAATAATTGTTAAGTTTAACTAGGGTCTAAAATGAGAAAACTTACGTATGCACGAATGAGTGCTTTCTTCACATTAAATCGCACCATATTGCTCTTTCTATTGGTGGTAGCGATAAGTCAAACCAGTTGGGGACAATGTACCCCCGAAAATAATTCCATTAGCGGAACAGTATTCGAGGACAAAGAAAATGATGGCATATTCAAAGATTCAGATGTTGGATTATCCAATATATTGATTTCTGCCTACGATCAAAATGGAAACTTTGTAACCTCAAGTGTTTCGAATATCGCAGGGGAATATACACTTGAAAATTTGCCCAATGGAAATTCGTACCGACTGGACTTTGAGAGTTCTGGCACGTTCTATTCAGCCATAATGGGAGAAGATAATAGATCTTCTGTGCAATTTGTCGAGTCTCCTGCATGTGAGATCAATTATGGTCTAACCCGCGAAGGCTCAGCATGCGGAGTTAATCCTGATATCGTTTTGACATGTTTTGTGCAAGGTACAATCGATGAAAATCCAACAGTTGAAACTATAATAAGTGTAGAACATGATTTTACGGGTGCTTCGCAAGTATCTAAAATAGCGATGCACAGTGAAACCGGTTCCATTTGGGGTATTGTTCATGATCCCCAGACTGAAGCATATTATAGCTCTGCATTTGTGAAGCAATATGCTGGATTAAAATATACACCGTATACCATTCTAAAAACGGAAACTACGGGAAATAAGGCAACTACTTCTTTTGTAGATGTAAATGCACTGATTCCACAGGATCTACCCGGACTAAGCGTGACTGATATTGAAGATTGCGCATACGGAAATCAAGTGGGTAGAGTAGGACTGGGAGCAATTATATTATCACCCGAAGGCGATAAACTGTATACTACTGTGTTGGACGAAGGTCTTGTAGTAGCTATAGATGTATCTAATCCGATTCCGGCTACCACGGAAGTTTTTACGATGCCAAGACCAATTAATATTGACCCAACTGAAGAATACAGAATATTTGCATTGACATGGTATGAAGGTAAGATCTATGTGGGAGGTACTGTGACTGCTTCAGTATCTGAAAACAAGAATCTTTCCGAAGCCGTCATTATGACATTAGACCCAGAAACTGGTATTACGGAAGAAATATTCAGAACGAATTATATCCTCGGACATTGGCAAGATACAAAACCAGAAAGTTTGAATACAAGTCACTGGTTGACAGATCTTGATTTTACCGATTCAGGGGAGATATTGATGTCGCTTACGGATCGAATCGGACATAGATATTGTAAAGAGGCTACAAATCGATTGGATCAGCAATTTCCAGATCTTTTGATCGTAGGATATGATGAAATCACTGAGAAATGGGTTCTTGAAGATAACGGATCTATTAATGGTCGTGCAGGAAGCGGAGTGGGAAATACTCAAGGTCCTGGAGGAGGAGAGTTTTTCGGGTTTGATTTCTGGCCAACAAATCCAAGTTATCACTCTGAAACTGCATTGGGATCTATCTTTGTCTTGCCAGGTTCTAATGAGGTAGTTGCTACTGTATATGATCCGCTAACAAACTCATATTCAGGTGGTCTGCATAGATATAGTACAGTAGATGGCAGTAAATCTGGCGCTATTGAATTGTACTCTCATACCACTTTCCCAGTATTTGGAAAAGCGACTGGCTTTGGCGACATCACAGGCGTTTGTACAAGGCAAAGTATCGAGATCGGAAATTATGTTTGGAATGATACCAATGGAAATGGACTTCAGGATCCGGGAGAAGAAGGAATACCAGGTGTAGGATTAAATCTATACAATAGTAATTGCGAACTGATCGGTACGACCACAACAGACGACGATGGTATTTATGCTTTTAACGGCACGAATGTAGATTCTGATGGAGATGGTTCTTTTGATGGAGTATACCCGGAAGTTACATATTATGTGAGTATAGATAATGCTATTTATGATGATGTAACAGGTTTGTATACACTTGGTACGGATGAGTACACCATCTGTACAGCTAATTCTGGTTCTGCAAGTGAAGATCATATAGACTGTGATGCAGAATATGATGGCAATTCTTGCCTTTCAAGTGCATTTATTGAAGTAAATACTACTGCAACAAACCACTCTTTTGACATTGGATTAGGAGCGCCATCAGGATTTGATTTGGCTTTGAAAAAAGAGATTATTGGCAATCAATTTGCGCAAGTGGGCGATGAAATGAGATTTATGATCACTGTATACAATCAGGGTGGTGTATCTGCATCTTCTGTAACCATTATTGATTACATGCCAGATGGGTTTTCGTTCAAAGCAGAAGACAACAACGGTTGGAAGATAGAAGATGGATTGCTTACCACGACCATTGATCAGAAAATTTTACCAGGAACTAATGTTTCAAGAGTATTGAAACTAGTGGTAGAGAATGTACAGGCAGCAGATTATTTAAATTATGCAGAGATTAGTAAGGCACTTGATTTGGCTGGAAACCCCGCAACAGATGTGGATAGCACGCCAGATACAGATAAAGAAAATGACAACGGTGGAGTACCATTTACAAGCACGGATGATCAGTTGAACGGTGAAGGAATTGAAGACGAAGATGATCATGATCCTGCTGTTCCGAAAATATTTGATTTGGCTACAAAGATTACCTTGGAAGATAATAAATATTATTATGTCGACGATCTTGTGAAATTCGACATCAAGGTGTACAATCAAGGAAATGTAGCAGCTGATTACATAGAATTGACAAATTATTTCCCCAAAGAATTGAAACTAAATAGTACACAGAATGATGGATGGGAAGAAGTTGACGGAAATGCTGTATATGTGGATGCTAAAATTCTGGAAGTAGGAGAGGTAAGAGATTATTGCATTTATTTTGATATAGCAAAGGGTGTGATTGGAACAGAATTGTTGAATTTTATTGAAATATCGAATTCCAGTCCAGTAGATCATCCCGGTTCATTCGACTTTGATAGTGCTCCTGATAATTTGGATGATAATGACATGGGTGGTGAAATCTACACTAGCACTGATAATCAGGTGGATGATCATGGTGTTGTGGATGAAGATGACCACGATCCGGTAGTGGTGCGTACTCGATTTGTGGATCTTGCCTTGATGAAAACCACCGATAAGAGAGGCGTGAAGTCAGGGGAAGATGTTATATTCAAAATAGAGGTGATTAATCAAGGTACGGCTCCTGTATATGCAGTAGAATTAATGGATTATATTCCAGAATTCATGAAGCTGAACGATGAGAATTGGACTCTTTTGGATGAGCATAAGGCAACCCGAAAAGTAACATTGGATAATCCATTAACCCAAGGACAAAAGACTACGGTAGAAATTACCTTAAAAGTAGATGATAACCTGGAGCCGATGTCATTTGTGAACTATGCTGAAATCATTGGAGCTAAGGATGAAGAAAATGAAGAGATAGGAAAAAAAGATGTGGATTCTTCTCCAGATGCGGATAATGAAAACGACAATGGAGGTGTTCCGGGAACCAACACAGATGATGTGATTGATATTGCCAGGGATATTGACGAGGATGACCATGATCCGGCGAGAGTATCTATGATTGTTCAAAGTCTGGAAAGCTCTGAATGTCTTGAAAATGCCACGACTAGTACAAATGGTCAATTCGAGGATGTGTTCAAGATTACAGCACCTTCAGGAGAGACTTGGTACTTATTTGATCAAAGTAATTACTATTATGTTTCTTCTCCCGAACCTGGTGATGGGCCACTTGTCGACCTCGTCATTGGTGAAATGACTACCATGGACGAAATGCCAATAGATGCTGATATGAGCATGTATACATTCTCTGTAATTAGAGAAGATGGCAGAGATGGATATATTGTTTTTAGAAATTTGGACACAGACGATGTCGAAACATTTAATGTGCCGGCTCAGATGTATGAAGATATAATTATCACAGGTGACCAGGCACTTTGTGCTGGAGAGACCAGAACCTACTGTGTGGCAAATCCTGATCCAAGTCTTGATTACAGTTGGACGGTTTCAGGAGGAGCAGTATTTGTGGATAATGGCACCTGCATCGACGTGGATTGGAATACGGTGGCTCCAAATACAGATTACATTGTCTCCGTAGAAGCAGATGAAGGATGTAATGTTCCGGGTTCCTCAGTGGTAGGAATTGGAACTTCTAGCGGAGCGATGTCTTGCTTGGATCACTTGAATCTGTCTTTGGATGGAGACTGTGAAGTTCAGGTAACTCCACCACTTATTTTGACAAGTGATATGCTTCCTGGTCAAGCCTATAGTGTAATGTTAACAACAGAATCAGGAGAGGTCATCCCAAATGCCACTTTGACTGCAGCACACATCGGCACGACTGTAACAGTGAAAGTAATCGATGGATGTAGTGGAAATAATTGCTGGGGAACAATCTTTGTTGAGGACAAGATAAAGCCAGTAATTGAGTGTGTTGACGCGTTTATTTCATGCAATAAAGTAGATGAGTTCAGTGGACCATTTGCGGAAGACAATTGTGGAGGACCGGTAGAAGTAATCTTGTTAAACGAAACATTTACACCAGTACAGTGCGATGATTATTCAGCAGAGATTACCCGGACATATGTAGCAGTGGATGCGTCAGGTAATGAATCTGATGAATGTGAAATGACTGTTTTCGTCGAGCTTATTGACTTAGACGATATCGTTTGGCCGGAAAATCTTACCATGTTGGATGGTACGGCACTTAATTGTGATGCATATGACTTGAATATGGATGGCGAAGCAGATATTGATATTACCGGAAGACCAAAATACAATGGAGAGTATGTGTATCCGGAATTTGATCCGCTTTGTAATACAGCCATTACATTTGAAGACGAAGAGCGATTTATAAATGGTGTTAAAAAGATTACGAGAACATGGACGGCTTGGAATTGGTACTGTTCTTCAACAATTAAAGATGAGCACGACCAGCTTATAGAGATCAGAGATGTTGATGATCCCGTAATTACTTGCCCCGATGATATTACCGTATCTGCAGCAGTAGGTAACTGTGAAGGAATAGTAAGTCTGCCATTGCCTTCAGTAACAGACGAGTGTTCTGATCAGATTACCATTCAAACCATCACTCAGGTCACTTCAATTATCGAAGAAGGTGATTCCAGAATAGTTGCGTTTCCTTACAGCCCAACTCCTTACATTATAACGTATAGAGCTACGGACATGGCTGGGAATAGCTCTGAATGCGAAATGACCGTCACAGTTGTTGATGATATTGCACCGATCGCTATTTGCGATCAAAATACGATAGTAGGATTGAACTCTAACGGTGAAGGATATCTTTATGCGATGAATTTGGATGACGGAAGCTATGACGCATGTCAATTGACAGATATGATGGTCCGAAGAGTAGATAGCAATGATCCATTTTCCGATAAAGTATTATTTAATTGTGATGATTTGGGCGAACCGATAATGGTAGAATTGAAAGTGTATGATGCTGGTGGGTTGAGTAATTCTTGTATGGCAAATGTCATAGTACAAGACAAGCATGCTCCTGTTGTTAATGGTTTGCCAGATGTAACCATTGAGTGTGGCACTGATTTTTCCCCTCTGTCTCAATATGGTGAATTCACCTTTAATGATGCATGTGATGTAACTACCTCAGAGGATTCTATCGTCTCGATTAATTCTTGTGGCACAGGTACAGTTACCAGAACTTTTACTGCAATGGATTCGGATGGATCAGATATGGCTACACAAACTATAACAATCATCAACAGTGATCCTTTTGATGAAGATGATATCGTAAGTTGGCCAGCTGATTTTGATATAACTATAACAACATGTGAAGGAGAAGATTTGCATCCTGATAATCTCTCTCCACCATTTGATTATCCCGTTTGGAACGCTGATGCTTGTGACCAGGTTTCTGCCGGATTCCATGATGATATTTATCCTTTGATTGATGATCCGAACAGTATTTGCTTTAAAATCGTGAGGCATTGGACAATCATCGATTGGTGTCAGGTTGACATGAACAATGATCCATTAGAATTCGATCATGTACAAATCATAAAAGTAACAAATACAAAGAGTCCGGATCCAATTGAGGTCACTCCTGAACTTGATACTATCGTTGCAACCGATTGTGATACAGGATTATTGAACTTTACGGCAACCTCGGATGATTGTGATCCTGATATGTTGGATTGGACAATACAGGTGGATTATGACCAGGATTTCAATATGACTGGAGTATACGATATTACAAGAACAGGTTTCGGTCCTGAAGCAACAATTAATGAAGAGGTGCCTCAAGGTACGCACACTATTGTATACTCATTTAGTAATGGTTGTGGTAATACAGAAACTACTTCAAGAACGATTTCGATTATCAACAACAAACCACCGAGTATTTTGTGTTTTAGCAGTACGACCATCGGTCTTGGACCTTGGAATTTGGACAATGATCCAGAACCTGATACAGAAGCCGCTTGTGTTTATGTAGATAGTTTGATCGTAGAATCAGGAACTTTCCATCCTTGTGGAACAGACTTTGAACTGAGTTTCTCTGCGGATTCAATTGTGAAGCAAATGTGCTTTGATTGTAATGATATCGGGTTGAATTTCGTGACGGTCTATGCGATAGATATTTTTGGAAATAGTAGTTCGTGTTCCGATACAATTGATGTTCAAGACAATAACGATATTGAAATTTGTATCAATCCTAAGGACTGTGCATCAGAAGCACAAGATACTACCATATCCCTGGAAAGTGGGTGTTTTGCTTTTGTACAAGGAGATGAATTTGATGTTACCCAAATCAATGACGATTGTGGAGAATTGACGATTACCAATGATCTTACGGGTACATCTACATTAGATGGAGCTAGCTTACAATTGGGCAGCAACACAATTACGTGGACATTGACTACCGGACCAATCACTGTTGAGTGTCCGCAGACAATTACGGTTATTGATGAAATTGATCCTACCATAGGTTGTGTGCCGGATTTTACACTTTCTACTTCTGATTTTGATGGATGTGAATATCTACAAGAAGGATCTGGTCTTGACCCAAGTGTAAATGACAACTGTAATATTGCGAATGTATTTCATGATTATGTTACCGCGCCTTCTACATTTACGTTGGATGGGGCAACATTCCCGATTGGTGTTACTGTCGTTACCTGGACCGTAGAAGATGAAGCTGGCAACTCTTCAACGTGTGATTTTACAATCACTATAGTTGAGGGAGCAGATATTGAATGCAATGCGATGGATGTCACGATTGATCTTGATGAAAATGGATTGGCTTCCATTACTCAGGATCAAGTCATTATACCCGGAACCGCTGAGTGTGGAGGAATTCCTACAGTAACAGTTGAGCCACTTGATTTTGATTGTAGTAATATTGGAGATAATACAGTGACGATAAAGTTATTTATAGGAGCTGATTCCGTAGTGTGTATGGCGACTGTAACTGTACAGGATGTATTGCCACCGTCCATTACTTGTCAGCCGGATCCTACGTTTTCTGATGATTCCGATGGAAATCTCGATTGTATGCACACCGTGAGTGATAGCAGTCTGGATCCAGATATATTCTCTGATAATTGTGACGATCTTGTAATTACGCACAATTACAGTGATGCCGATGATAATACTACCCTTAATGGGGCGGTATTCCCTGTGGGACTTACAGTGGTAGAATGGACGGTCACGGACAATGGAGGATCAGGACTATCGAGCACGTGTACATTAACCATCATTGTAGAAGATGAAGAAGGTCCCGTTTGTGTGGATCAAGGGATAATTCAATTGAACCTGGAAGTTGATGAGGAAATTACACTTGATGAGTCCTTATTGACGACTCCATTTACAGACAACTGTGGTGTTGCCAGCATTTCATTTAATCCGGCGACTTTGGATTGTACAAATACAGGAATTACGGATGTAACAGTAACCGTTACAGATGTTAATTCTAATACATCTGAGTGTATTGTTCAATTTGAAATTTCAGTAAATGAAGATATTTCCTGCTCGTTGAATGTAGATACGGTTTATTTAGATGAAAATGGAGAAGTGGTACTTGTACCAGATGATATTGTAGAAATAACGGGTGGCTCATGTAGCGGTGGACTAGTTCCTACACTCTCTTCTACTATGTTTCAATGCAATGACATAAGTCTAAGTCCAGTGGATATTACGATTTTCGTAAATGGAGAGGAATGTGGAATGGCTTCCCTGATGATCGTTGATACTATAGGACCAGAGGTTTCATGTTTGCCAGTTGTAGTTTCTTGTGCATCTTTTGAAAATGATTTTAACGGAAGTATCGCTCAAGTACTGGAACAAACTGCGGCAATTGATGATGTTGAAGATAATTGTGCAGCGATTCTGGAATTTGAATTTATTATCGATTCTACTGATGTCAATGGGTGCGATTATGGTGTCGTAAACAGAACGATAGTGGCTACGGATGATTTCAGCGGATTGACAGATACTTGTGTGCAAATGATTACCATTGAAGGACCGGCTGATCCACTTACTCAGGCGGATGTGGAGAGTATCCTTCCCGATACTGTGATTATCAACGAATGTGTTGTAGGAGAATTTGTAATAGATACTATTGTAGAGTCTGACCTGGAAGCATTGGTGGATTGTGGACAATTTAATATTGCATTTGCGGACTTGTCCATTTCAACAGGTTGCCCAGATACGATTACACGTACCTATACAATTGAAGCGATCTGCCAGGAAGAAACATTCGAATGGGTGCAGATTGTGGTGGTTAATGATGATGTAGATCCTGTAATTGAAGCAATCGCTGATACCACCTTGGTCGTAGATCCTACTTGTATTGCGACGCTAGATATTGGAGCTCTCGCGGTTGCCTCTGATGATTGCACTCCTACCGATATGATTCCAATCACGTATTTCTATGATAATGTAGTGGAAGATGTGAGTGTGCCGGCAGAATTTGAATTTGGCAACTATGATGTATCCGTAGTTGCAGCCGATGGTTGTGGGAATACAGATACGACTCTATTCAACGTGGATGTCATAGATACTACAGCACTGGATGTTCTATGCGTGAAATTGATTGTAAATATTGATACGTCTACTTTGATGGTCGATGTGCCAGCTGAATTGAATATGAATGTTATCGGTAATTGTGACAATGAGGCCGAATTATTTTTCACCTATGATACCTTTGACCTTAGCCAGACGCTCATGACATTTGATTGTGACAATGTTGGTCTCTTTATTGGAGTAAATCTCTTTGCTTGGGAAATAGTGAATGGAGATACAATACCATTTGATTTGGTGCCATCAGAACCAAATGTTATTAATATTTGTAAAGGCGAGATCGAAGTGAGAGATACATTCGACGCCTGTCCTATTACAATAGTTGGTATAAATGGTACTATTCATACACCGGAAGGAGTGGGCATTCCAGATTATAGCCTGACCATGCACGGCAGTGGATTGGGTGCGATTTACAGTGATGCTGAAGGAGAGTATGCATTCCCTACAATGCCAACAGGAGGCAGTTATGTCATAAGTACATACAATAATAATGATGTAATGAATGGGGTGAATACATTAGATATGATCTTGATACAACGGCATATTTTGGATCTGAATCCATTTGATAGTCCGTATAAATTTATCGCTGCCGATATTAATAACAGTCAGAGTTTGACAGGTACAGATATACTTGAATTGAGAAAGATGATCCTTGGAATCTATACTGAATTCCCGAATAACATGAGTTGGAGATCGATAGATGCCGGATATACCTTCCCTGATCCAGAGGATCCTTGGGTATCTACTATACCAGAGGGATATAAAATTCCTTCTTTGGAAAATGATATGGAAATTGATTTTATCGGTGTGAAAATTGGTGATGTTAACGGTACGGTAACGCTTAATGCAAAAGGTGAGACTGTTTCGACTACCAGATCATCAGATGCAAAAACTCTGGGAATTGAGCGAGTTGAGCATTCTAATGTTCTCAAGGTTTATGCAGATGAGGATATTGAATTGGCAGGTATGCAGTTTACATTAGATCTAGTTGGTATGAATATCGTTGATATCATTTCGAATCTATTTAGCAGTGACCAAATTGGATTCCATACATTGCCAAATGGTAAGGTAAATGTGTCCATCGCTGGCAGCTATCCAATGGATATTGAAGCGAATGAAGCAATTTTTGAAATCTATACAGATTGCGAAGAATGCGCACTTACGCCAATGAATTTCAAATTGGCTCAAGCCGGATTATCTAGCGAATTATACATCAATGAATCGATAGAAGCCGTACCATTGGAAATCGAAGTTCGAGGGATTCTTGACGTTGAATCGTTGTTTGTAGTGTATCAAAACAATCCAAATCCATGGACTAACTATACAAAGATTGATATTTCCTTGCCAAAAGCAGAAATCGTCAATGTAAAGGTATTTGATGTAAATGGAAGAGTCGTGAATACCAGTTCACAACGAATGAATGCTGGTTTAAATACCATTGAATTCGATAATACAAAAATCGCTGGTTCAGGTGTGTTCTATTACGAAATAAGCACCTCAACAAAAAGCGAGAGATATAAAATGATTAAGTTGAACTAAGACACAAGAATATAAGTTCGTCCAAAGGCTGGCTTCCGCAATTGAAGTCAGCCTTTTTTATACGTTGACCGAAAATTCTTAAATGTCAATTCTGTTTCATTGATAGAGTTTACCATCTCACTGCGTTCAATTGTCAATTGCTTTAGCGCTTTCCAATCAAAATCCGATTCATGAAAACTTTACATCTTTGCCCCTAAACTGTTCAATAACTCTACATTTCAATACCTCTACTATTCAATTATTGACTTCTTGTTTCTCTGGTATTATCTTGTAAAAAAATAAGGGCAAAAGAGCAAGTTCCGATTACCAAAAGAAAAACGGCAGAATAGATTTGATCGTACTCATCATTGGAAATATGGGTAAAAAGTGCACCGATCATAAGGAAAATCAATCCGGTAAGGCCAATTCTACGTGTTTTTTTTGCAAAAATCATTACACTTAAAATCAGTTCGGCAAGACCTACTATGATCATGAATGTCTTTGAATACCCCCATAAAAGAAAAGATTCTTCCATGCCTTGATAGCCCACTAGCTTAAGCATAGAACTGTATAAGAGCATCAATGATATTATTGAGACCATTATGAGAAGACTATGATGTATGACTCCCTTTAACATGAAGTTGGTCGGTTATAGTTGTAAAATCAAAGAATTTACCAAAGGGCTATGCCATTATAAATTGAAAAGAGTCATATAAAGTTTTTGATCTGATATAAAAAATCCATTATTCAGCATTTTCCAAATCTCCATTTCTCGATTTTCACTATACGGTTTATGTGATTTTAGCTTTTGAATACCCTTTGGTGGATTCGTTTTTAATTGCTTGAATTGCAAGGTATTCGTAAAGTCGATAGATGAATCCTGCGGTACTTCCAGCCCTTGAAGATGCATTTCTTTTTCGTCGCAAAAAATGGCAATAAGATGCTTAGATGTGTGACTCTCAATGTATCTGCACTGCTTCAAGATTTTAGTAAAAACCACATCGCTGAATGCTTCACAAATTCCCTCGGCGCTTTCAGGTTTTTCCACCTTTAGCTTCTCCCAGTCACCTCCTGTAATACCATTAAGGACTAGAAAATCAATGAATTCCTTTTCCATCGATTCCAATTCTTTCAATGTAAGTATGCGGTATTTAGGCATGGGTGCTGCTAGTCTTTTTTACCTTTCCAATTATTCTTTCTCCCTTTTCTATAATTCGATTTACCTTTTTTCTTTTTGTAATAGTTTCGTTTACCGCCTCTCTTTTTTCGTCCGACCCTCCATTCAGGACCGGCACCCAAGTCTTCAGGAGGCGGTAATTTCATGATCTCCCGTTCTATGAGTTGTTCGATCTGATGGAAATTGTACATATCCTTCTCATTGATCAACGTGATAGCGACTCCCGTGGTTTTGGCTCGAGCTGTCCGCCCAACACGATGTACATAATCTTCCGCATTTTTAGGTACATCAAAATTGATGACTAGATTGATATCTTTGATATCGATACCACGACTAAGTACATCAGTAGCAACTATAATTCTAGTTTTTCGTTGTTTAAAGCTAGCCAACACCGCTTCTCGCTGCTCCTGGTCATAATCAGAGGAAATACCTTCGGCAGCAAAACCATTTTTACGCAGCCCAGATACTATATTACTTACATTTTTCTTGGTGGATGTGAATATAATGATGCTCTCATAATTTGGTTTATCTGCAATTAACTTGGTAAGCAGCGGGATTTTTTGCTCATCGTGTACCAGATAAACGGCTTGTAAAACCCCTTCTGCCGGTTTGGAGATCTCAAAACTAATTTGCTCCGGATCATTCAATAGCTTTTTGGACATTTCCCTGATTTTGGGGGGCATGGTAGCGCTAAACATTAGCGTCTGTTTGTCGTCGGGAAGAAACGACTCTATCTTATCAATGTCTTCTCGAAACCCCATATCCATCATTCGATCCGATTCATCCAAAATGAAGTGCTTAACTGTATCAAATTTGACGTAGCCTAAATTCAAGTGAGAAAGTAACTTGCCAGGTGTCGCCACGATAATGTCTGCACCACTTTTTAGCGCTTTTTTCTGTTGCTCAAAATCGCTTCCGCTTCCTCCTCCATAAATAGCAATGCTATGAATGCCAAGAAAATAAGCAAATCCCTGTATCTGCTTTTCAATTTGTAAAGCCAACTCTCTTGTCGGACATACAATCAAGGCTTTAGTACCCGGACCATCATTACTTCTGAAAATTCGGTGTAGCGTTGGTAGAATAAATGCGGCGGTTTTACCTGTCCCTGTCTGGGCACAGGCAATTAGATCTCTTCCTTCAATTATGACTGGTATTGCCTTTTCTTGTATTGGAGTCGCTTCCTCAAATCCCATATAGCTTATTGCCTCCAAAATCTGATCGTCAAGACCAAGTTCTGTAAATTTCATGTTGCGAATATCAGCATATTATCTGAAATAACCCGTATTATTCATGTTATTCAAGCATAATAATCCAAGGATACAGGGCATGTTGAGGGCACCCGCGACAATACACGTATACCAAGATAGGCTTCTCCATTTACAGAATAAAATATACACACTCCTGAGTAAACATCGTATTGGATAAAGAAAATCTTATTTCATAAAATATATTGATTGCTTTTGTTTTGCCCTTCGTTGGGGGTGTAAGGAGAAAATTTTAACTAATTTTCTGGGGGATCAGACAATTTAAGTCTAGTGACATTTTCTCCTTGTTAGGATAGCTTGAACTGCAAATGTGAAAGGAAGGCATAAATAAGTTTCTTAGGCTACCAATTGGTAAATGCTTCGTTGAATATGTTTTCACTGATCTGTTCAAAAATATCAGCAATGTAGCCATCTTGTACCGCCTGTAAATCTTCATTTGGGTCGAAGGGGATACCGAATGTAAAGCTTTTATTCCAATCTTCCTCCGGGTCGTTGTTGTTGTAAAAGTTAGCTTTGACACCAATAGATAATTTGTTCAGCGCTACTTCATTTCCTTGTCGATTGGCTTCGTTGGATACTTGATAAGAAGTGATTTCACAGTCAAATTCTATGTGAGGTTCGGTGTCATCCCATTCTAATCTGGACTGACTTCTGATTTTTCCACGCAATTCTTCCATAAAACGCTCCGGAGCATCTGCCGGTGCCAAGCTGGCGCCTGTCAAATTGATTCTTACCTGACGTACGTAAAATGTCTTTACATCAGGCGGTATACTTACCCCACGGAATGAATAACAGGAAGAAAATAAAATTCCAATCAGGAGAAAAAATAGTATCCTTTTCATACCCAATGTAACGAAGAATTTATACGATTTGTATTCTTGAACCTTACTCTTCAATCTCATATTGCTTGATCTTACGATAAAGTGTACGTTCTGAAATGCCCAATTCTTCCGCAGCATCTTTTCTTCTGCCCCTATGTTTTTTCAATGCCTTTCCTATCATGTCTCGCTCCATAGATTCAAGTGATAGGTTTTCTTCCACAACCTCAGATTGTTCATATTCCGATCTGCCTTCGCTACTTAAAATAATAGGACGATTGTGCACATTCGTTTCTTCATGATAGTAGTCTGTACCAATATTTGTTTGCTGAGCCGAAGCCGTTTCCTGACGCATATATTGATCCAGCGAACCACTACTTTTTGACAAACGCTGCATATTGGGAAGGCTGAGGTCATTGGTGTTAATCAATTCATATACCAAAGATTTGAGGTCATTTAGGTCCGTTTTCATCTCCAGTAGAAACTTGAATAGTAATTCTCGTTCCTGGAATCCTGACGCTGTATCATCAGATTGATTAGGAATACTGGGAAGGTTGCGTTTAAGTAAGTGCGGTGCTATTTCCAGCAAGGACTCCGCATCAATTAACGGTTTATCAGCCAAAACAGATAATTGTTCAACCAGATTTTTTAGTTCACGAACATTCCCAGGCCATCGATAGTTTTCAATTACCATCTGTGCCCTTTCGTCTAACGCTACTGATTCCGATCGGTACTTTTCGGCAAAGTCTATCGCAAATTTTCTAAATAAAAGATAGATATCTTCGCGTCTTTCGTGCAACGCTGGTACTTTGATTGGAACCGTATTTAATCTGTAAAAGAGATCTTCCCGAAATTTTCCTTTCTGGATCTGTTCTTCAAGACCGGCATTAGTGGCCGCAATTACCCGCACATCCGTCTTAATGGGTTTGCTGGAACCTACTTTAATAAACTCTCCGGATTCCAAAACTCTCAGCAAATAGGCTTGTGTGTCCAAAGGCATTTCACCAATTTCATCAAGAAAGATTGTGCCGCCATCTACCGTTTCGAAATATCCGCTTCGATCAGATGAAGCACCGGTAAAGGACCCTTTTTCATGACCAAAGAGTTCAGAATTGATTGTTCCCTCTGGAATAGCCCCACAGTTGATCGCAATGAATTTGTTATGCTTTCGTTTACTTAACTCATGAATGATCTTAGAAAACACTTCTTTTCCCACACCACTTTCTCCCTGGATTAAAACGGAAAGATCTGTATTGGCTACTCTCGTTGCCGTGCTCAACGCTCGATCCAAAATCTCTGATCTCCCAATAATGGCAAACCTTTGCTTTATTCCTTGTAATGTCATGGTTTCAGATTAGTATATTCGATTTTGGATTTCTTCTTGATCTGGCGCTTTCAACTGCTTTCAAACTACAGCTTCACCGAGCAATGTAGCACTTGTGGTATTATTTACTTTTACTTGAACATAATCTCCAGGCTTCATTCCATCCACCTTTGGGAATATGATCATCTTATTTTGACTGTTTCTACCTTTAAAATGCAAATCTGATTTTTTACTGTTGCCTTCGATCAACACCTTAAAAGTTTGGCCTATATCTTTGGCGTTCATTTCTGCAGATATTTTGGATTGAACCTCAATTACTTCGGCTAATCTTCTCTTCTTAACTTCAAGTGGAATGTCGTCTTCGTATTTTCTGGCAGCCAGAGTACCTGGACGTTCACTATAGAAAAACATGTAGGACATTGTATAACGAGAATATTTGATAATATCCAAGGTGTCTTGATGCTCTTTCTCCGTTTCGGAGCAAAATCCGGTAATTATATCCGCAGAAATTGCACAATCCGGTATGATATTATAAATGGTATCAACCCGTTCTTTATACCATTCAATATCATACGTTCTGTTCATTAATTTCAAAACTCGACTATTGCCGGATTGAACTGGTAAATGAATATAATTGCATATGTTTTCATATTTGGCAATGGTATACAAAACATCATTGGTAATGTCTTTGGGATGAGATGTTGAAAATCGAACCCGTAGATCCGGATTTACCAAAGCAACCATTTCTAACAATTGCGCAAAATCGACCACCTCCTTTGATTCAGGATTTTCCCATTTATATGAATCAACGTTTTGACCCAAAAGAGTAACTTCTTTATAGCCATTTTCGACCAACTCTGTGGCCTCAGCAACAATTGAATAAGCATTTCTGGAGCGTTCTCTACCGCGTGTAAAGGGCACTACACAAAAGGAACACATATTATCGCATCCTCGCATGATCGAAATAAAAGCAGTGATCCCATTACTTTGCAGACGCATGGGAGAGATGTCTGCATAGGTTTCCTCTCGACTCAATAATACATTTATTCCTTTATCACCCTCTTCTGCTGAAACAAGTAAATTGGGTAAATCACGGTAGGCGTCAGGGCCAATTACAAGGTCTACCAGTTTTTCTTCGTCCAGTAATTTTGCTTTGAGACGTTCCGCCATACAACCCAAAACTCCGATCATCACTCCAGGATTTTTCTTCTTCATTTTATTGAAGATGCTCAATCTTTTTCGAACGGTAGTTTCAGCCTTTTCACGAATCGAACACGTGTTGATCAGAATTAGATCCGCAATTTCCATATTCCGTGTAGGACCATAACCAGCATCACCAAGGATGGATGCAACAATTTCAGAATCACTAAAATTCATTGCACAGCCATAACTTTCAATATAAAAATGCTTGTTCCAGTCCGATTTTTGTCCATCGAAGAATACTTGTCCCTGCTTGCTTTCATCAATCTTTTTCTCAATTGCAGGTATGGTAGGATTGTCGTTGTACATATTTTCTAATCAATGTTTTTAAAAAAGGTCTGATTTTTGCAATAAAAAGTAATCATCAACCACTCTCAAATTTGAGGACTGCAAAGATATTCAATTTTTAGGTTCTCAATGACAAAATGGCAGAATGTCTGTTTTTTGTTTGAGAAATACATATTAATTGTCCCAATTATTGCAGCGGCGAGCACAATTGCAACTTTCAACCCAATCTGAGATATACATGTAATTCAACCCGATATGGGCAACGTTTTGTCTATGTGGGTAATCTTAATAATAAACTACGCTTTGAATTTGAAGTACACGACATACTATATATGTTTCATTTTGACTCTTGCATCTTGTGCATCGGAAAAAGCGTGGTATGATCAAACCGAACGTTTTAAAGTCTCTAATAAAACTGCAAACTTCTTTTCACCTAATACAGAAGAGTCAAGTTATCCGATAGACTCCAATTTATACTTAAAACTATTGGACAGCGGAAGCAGTGAATTTTGTGCAATGATATCAGCATTCACCATGAGCGAAGTCAAAATGAAAAGAGACTTACCAAATCGTTGTCATAAGCAGATGTTTCATTTTGAACATTGCTCTGCATCGATTTTGGAAGATACCGTCAATATTATTTTTAGGACTCAAAACCCCAGAAAGAGCATGGCGAGTAACAAAATTATGAAAGTCAGACTTTTAGGAAACGATCACAATACTGAAATCATTCATTGGGGGGAGGAAAGTCAGGAAATCACTCATAGAGATGGGTCTACATCTGTACGGAAGTCTCCAACCAGCAAAATTATCAAGACCAAATTGAAGCTCAATCAAAAGGCCTTCGAACTAGGGGATACGATTATCGGTGAGATCAAAGTGACCTCTGTCCAATACAAAGGAAGACGCAAAATTAAAGTCAAAGAAGAAGCTTCGGGCAAATTCAGAGCCATTGTGGGAGGTTACAATCTTGACTGCAATTTAAATGAATCTTTGGCTCATTCCTGGTTGAAGTAAACCAATGTTAATTTACATAGTATTAAGGCTATAGAAGATTAAGAAAACAACTTTTCTTCAACATACACATCTTTTATCTGTTATATATGCAATAAAGTTGTTCGCTAACTATGTATAGATTCGTCCCCTACGATAAAATTGAGAAAAACAAATGGAATGGTACCGTACATTATGCACTTAATGGGAATGTGTTTGGATACTATTGGTATCTAAAAGCTGTAATTGGCGAGTGGGATGCTATTGTAGAAGAAGATTATCAATCGGTGATGCCAGTATTGAATAGGCCTTTGAAGTCCTATCAATATGAGCTTTTGAAAGAGTTGGGGCCGTATTCTGTAAATCCATTGACCGATCAAAGGGTGGGAGATATGTTGGAATTGTTAGAAAAACATAACAGGAGCAGTCAATATCCGATACATTCAGATGTGAGCAGACGTCAAATTAACGCATACAATCATTCTTTGAGGCATAAATCGGTTTTACAGGGAGGCACAGTGTATAAAGAACTTTTTAAGACCTATTCCGATGAATTGACCAAAAACTTAAACGAAGAAGGATACGATGCTATAAAAGTTGCTGCGAGCCTAAAACCAGAGACTTTGGTTGGCTTGTTAAACGAAAATGATCAGTATAAAAATGCCTTGATGCGAGTGATGTATAACGCAATGCATCGGGGAATTGGATTTTCGAGTGCAATCGAGGATCGATCTACTGGAAAGATTTTGGCGGCTAGTTTTTTTATTAATGCAAACACCACCATGCACGAGATTTTATCCTACAGCAAAGGTGGAAAAAAATATCGTCAACTGATTTTTGATCTTATGTTGAGAAATAGTTCTGGAAGTCCACTTCGGTTTGAAACGTTTTATAATGTGAATATTCTCCATGAAATGGGATTTGACTCTGAGCCTGTTTTTGACCTGCAGTTGAAAAGCTCAACGATGACCAATCTATTGAAATCATTTGGTAGAGCCTATTAAGATAGAATCCAGGTAAGTCCGTTGTCTATAGAGATATTAGGGATAAAGATTACCTTTAACCATCAAGAACCAAAGTAGAATCGGATGCCGACGCCTAAAGATATTGTAAATACCGAAATGTATGATAACGATGCATTCTCCAAATGGCTTGGAATTGAATTGGTATCAATTGAATTTGGTGAATGTACAGCCAGATTAACAGTAAGAGATGATATGCTCAATGGTTTTCGAATTGCTCATGGTGGAATTACCTACTCACTTGCAGACAGCGTATTTGCCTTTGCCACAAACTCCATTGGACATAAAGCGGTTTCCATTGAAACGAGCATTTCACACACCAGTAAAGTTGTCAGCGGCGACATCCTTACCGCAACATCTAAACGAATCCATAAATCCCGAAAATTTGCTTCATATCTAATCAATGTTTTTAATCAAAAAGAAATTCTGGTCGCTTCATTTAAGGGTACAGTTTATTACACGGGAAAAGAATGGTAAGCGCTATTAGCAGTTCAGTCGTTAAGCCATAGAATTTTAAAATTCGACTCTCCACTCCTTCATTTCCACATACCCTCCTTCCCTTCTTCAATCCTTCAATCATTTAATCCTACAATCATATAACCCTTCACTCATTTAACCCTTCACTCATTTAATCCTTCTATCATTTAATTCTTCACTCATTTAATCCTTCACTCATTTAACCCTTCAATCCTCCAAGTATTTCAGCATTAAAGCATTAAAAACTTCAATCCTCTAATTCTTTCCTTACTTTTACTTGTAAAAGAATTATTTTGCTAAAGAAAATATTAAAATGGATAGGGGTGTTGCTTTTGCTTTTGGTGATCGTATACGCTTTAGGCCCAAAAGTAGAATACCCTGCTGTTAACACAGAACCAATTTCGTTTGATGTTCCCCTCGAAACACTTGAGGCTTTTGTGGACTCCAGAGAAAGTGAGGTGACCGATATCAAACCAGGTAACGAAGCTAAAATCATTTGGGCGGATAGCACACAATCCAAAACAGAATACGCGGTGGTCTATTTACATGGTTTCTCCGCCAGTCGGGAAGAAGGTGAACCCTTGCATGTAAATTTTGCTCAGAGATACGGATTTAATCTTTATCTGTCAAGGCTATACGATCATGGTAGGGCAACCGAAGATGTTTTCAAAGGACTTTTACCCGGCCAATTGGTGAACTCAGCTAAAGAGGCGATTGCTATCGGAAGATTGTTGGGTGACAAAATTATTTTAATGTCGTGCTCTACTGGAGGAACACTATCTGCACTTCTTGCGCCGGATGATCCTTCAATTCACAGCATGTTTATGTATTCGCCGAATATAGATGTCTACGATCCTACTTCAGAATTGATCATCCGTCCGTGGGGTAAACAAATGTTGGATTTTGTTCTGGGCGGAGAGCACAATCGAATTGATTATAGCGATGAAGCCAGGAAATACTGGTCAGAAGCCTACCACTCCGATGGATTATTGGCGCTTAAATATCTGATAGAAGAAGAAATGACCGAAACGCTTTTTTCCCAAATCAATGTGCCGGTATATATGGGGTATTATTATAAAGATGAAGAAAATCAGGACAAGGTGGTATCTGTACCAAGAATGCTTGAATTTTTTGATCAAATCGGTACCGATGAGGCGCTCAAAGAGAAAGATGCATTTCCCGAAGCTGGACGACATGTCTTTACGTCGCATGTATTCGCTAAAGATTTGGAAAATGTACAAAATGAAACGTATCATTTCGCTGAAAACATCTTACAATTCAAACCAATACGATAGAGAATAAACTTGTTAATACCTTCGGATAAAAAACGGTATGTGCGATAGCTTATATGATTATGTAGGTCGAATTTAGTAAAGAGCAAATTATTAACCCCAATACAGAAGACCTTTCTACTTACTGGCCTCCAATCGTTTAACCTCCCTCTTTAAACCTTCGATCTTTTGGGTTAATTGTTCTATTTCCCTATTCTTCGCTTCAATCTGAGCCTCAATAGAAGTGTTTTCCGATGTATTTAACAAAGCTTTTATTTTCGCTATACCGTCTTCTCCATTGTAGTAGCTTGCTCCAATATAGGCTAATGGTGTAAAAAAGACCAGAAAAATCAGCAATCGGGCAAAACCAGTTAATTTATATTTCTTTCTCATATTTTCGAATTTATGACTCTACGATCCGTAGAATTCTAATTTACTTCAAATGTGCCAAAGTCAGTTTTTAAATCTATCGTTTGTTATTAATCATCGACAAAATTACTATAATCAATACAAGAAAGAGTTTCAGAGTATAAATCATTTTCCAAATCATAAACGTGATGAGAGAATGGCAACGTTAACCAAAGTCTATTATCGTTGTCTAGATTCTCGTTGAAGGATGTAAATCATTCGCTTACAGCTTAAGTGACCTGTTTTATTCTGATTCTCGATTAAAAACGATTCCGATTTTTATAAATATTGTACGTATCGAGGAGTGAATTATGTACTTCAAATTCAACATTTTTCTGTTCCTGTTGCAGTCCATTAAAATGAATGAGTTACGTATTAGCATTTTTTAAAAGTGTATTAAATGCAGTTTTTTGAGCTGTTGATCTAAATTTTTTCACCATTTACTTTTCTTTGAAAATAGGGTGTAAAAAGAGTTGATTTCCTTGTTGAAAAAATGGTAAGGGTATCTGAAATCAAGGACTCTGATAAGGAAAAAAATGGTTAAATACGGATTTGAAAGTCTTATTGAAGTGTCTCCATAACTTTCTTAAAATCAATCTATTATATTACTGTTTTTTTTAATGTTTACCCAATTATGGGTAATAAACACTATTTTTGACAAGTAGTTTACATTTTGTCATTTAGCTTAGGTAAAAATTGCTTTGTATGCTATGTTTGTCCCCTAGGGGAAAACCCTCAGAATTGATATAGGTCAAAATTTTGAGAAAAATTACCAATTCTGATAACAATGAGATATAAAACGACACCTACGATTTAATGCTGTTACCAGCGGCATTTTCTGCTTGCCAAACCCTTACTTCGGCAAGATCTAGCGTTAAGATTTTCATTTCCTTGTTTCAGCTTTGATTTTATATGAACCATTATGGTAGCTATTAGGCTATTGTAAGGTTCAAGGAAACAATTTGTATACCAAAACTTTACACACATGCGTAATTTGACGCCCTCATGTCTGATTCCATGGGCTAGTGCTTTGCACAAGTCTGTGACGAAAAACTTACTCGCAACTTTTTTCACCTTTCTTTTAGTAATTTCAGCAAGCTTTACCAATGGTCTGCTAGCGCAATGTAGCTGCCCAACGAATGCACTGTCAAACGGTGGGTTTGAAAATGGAACAAGCAGTTGGCATGCCTCTACCGAATTTTATACCGGTACGGGATTCCAGCAATGTGGAACATCTGCCAACGGATTTCTGCAAGCAACGAGCAATGCTGGCTGGGTTTGGCAAGAAATTAATGCCATACCTGGTGCAGATTATTTTGTGTCTGTATATGCTGGAACACATCATCCAGGTGGAGATCATCGGGTGAGGCTTTCTTTTTACAATTCAAATGGAAACTTCATTTCAGCCGATACCAAACAAGTGGATTTTGATGTAGACGGGGAGGGTGGTGACCTTCAGTTGTATACGTTACAACTTAAAGCACCATCCAATGCGACTAAAGTTAGATTTGAGGGATACGCGAGCACGGATTACTTGAAACTAGATGAAGTATGTCTGTCTGTTTCTGAGAATTTCGATTATTCTTTTTCGTGTGCTGAGAACAAATCCGTAACACTTCACCCTTTGGATAATAATGGAGACAATTCTTCTTCGATTACGATTCCAAATTCCAACGAAGTGTTCAAATACGTAGTGGAAATTGTTTACAAGGGTAGTTATAACCCAGGTAATGTTCTGACCATTGAGGGCGACGGAACGGAATATTACCTAAACAGAGTCATCGTGAATGGAAGCAGTTCTAACGAAAAGGTTTGGCGAGGAGAAATAAACGCCAACCCTTCTTCCATTTCGTATACAAACAATCAAAGTTCTAACCAACTTCAATCCTTATTGGTTTACGCATTCAGAAATGGTGGAGATGGAAATGATATATCCGGTACGTTTACTGCTTTATCCGGTTATCATGAAACAGAACAATTTTCTATTGATGTACCGATGGACAGCGCTCCTAGAGATATGGAAATTCAAATTCCTCTTTCTGAAGTGACCTATGACTGTAGAGTTTTGGACATCACGATTCAACCTAAAAATAACGGCAGCAATGTTGGAAGCCCAACGGAATATCAATTTGTCGGAGACCCAAATATATGGTCTCCTTGCTGTATAGAAATAATCGACGTAGATCTTTTTGGTGTTCCTGCGAGTGCAAATGAAATCGAAGTGATTATTGATTCTCCAACTGGATCCGGTTGGGGATGTCCAGCTTCCAATGATCAAAATGGTCAATCTTACGTGATCGCAGGAGCAATTACCGTGAAAACAGAATGTGATCCTGAATGTGTAACAAATTTGGATTGTGCACCTTGCGTGAGAGACGTGGAAGATACGGACCACTGTAGTAATAGTAATGTTTACCAAAGTTTTCTTGTAAACAATGTGGGTACGTCAGATCATTTAACGACGGTTGGAACATCGACTTGGGAAGAGTGCGAATCTGAGGGTACAGCAAGATACACAGGATCGGGATATTGGAACAGTGATTTAATTACTTATGATGTATATTTTTCAGGTCGGACAACTACTCCACCTGCGGGAAGCCCCAAAGCACATAACTGTCTGAATCCAAATACTTCAGGTTGGGTTTATTATCCGGAAATTTGTGGAACATTTACTTCAGCACAACATGGAACATTTGATGTTTCTCGTCAAGGAGAAGCTTTCCAGGTAGGATTCGGAGCTAATGTTACGAGTAGCACACTTGACTTCAGCGCTTCAGGTTGGCTTAATATTTCTGGAGGAGATGGATACTACACATATGGTGATTTTAATTTGATGCTTTCGGAAGCTTGTACTCCTCCTTGTGATAATGTCACGGATGGCGGAGAGATAGGATTTGATCAGACCATTTGTGGCACCTCTTTTGATCCTGAGGCTTTTGTTAATGTTACTGCACCGTCTGGTGGATCGGGGGCTTTGGAAATAATCTGGCTAAGAACGGATGATGTAAACTTGCCGATTGGAGATTGGGAATTAATTTCAGGAGCGAATGACCTTACTTTTGACGAAGGACCAATTTCTCAAGACATGTGGTATATCCGATGTGCAAGAAGAGAAGGTTGTGTGGACTATATCGGAGAATCCAATATTTTATACTTGAATTTTTCAAATCCAATCATTTCTGATATTCATGTAACACATGTTTCTACGTGTGGAGGATCTGATGGACAATTAAATATAGATCCTAATGTTAGTGGCGGTACTTCAGTTCCATTTACAGTAAATTATAAATTCAATGGTCAGGACTTTACCGCAGGACCATTTAGCGATGTTTCAAATAACTTTATTACAAACTTGTCAGCAGGTATTTATTCTGAAATTACCTTGGTAGACAATGAAGGTTGTTCGATTACCTGGCCTACTTCAATTACGATTGAGGGACCAGAAGAAGTAAACGCGCATGCTGGTGATGACGTTACAATTTGCTCTGGATCCAGCACAACATTATGCGCAACGGGAGGATCAACATATCAGTGGAGTAATGGAATGAATACCCAATGTATAACAGTAACTGTATTCAATACAACATCATTCCAGGTTACAGTAACCAATCAAGAAGGATGTTTTGATTCGGATGAAGTAGTGGTTACGACTGAAGATTGCTGCGATTTGATGGCAGAAGCTGGAGATGATCAGGAAGTATGTGAAGGTGAGTCTGCTACATTTACGGCAATCGCAATTGATCCATCAACTTGTGAAGAGAATTGCGTAACTATCAATGACTCTTATGATATTCATTTGGATGTATGGAACGGTAGTGATGGACATGTTTGCGATGATGAATTCAAATCAACGAACCAAAGTGGATATACCGATTTGGCAACATTCTCAGATCCAATTAATGATACCGATAAAAAAATTGTCTCTATAACAGTAACCTTTAATGTAGCGGCTTGTGATGAAGATGGTTCAACAAGTTACAGTAATACAGATAATGTTGATTTCGATTTTCCAATTCAAATAAATGGACACACAATCGGAATATTTGACCCAGTCGAATTGCCATGTATTCTAGATGTTTGCGAACCAAATGGTGTTAGGACATACACAATTGATGCAGCATCTTTCCCTTATAATTATGGTGGGACCAATACATTGGATTTAAATTTCCTAAATGGTAATCAATCCATATGTGTCGCAAACATTGATTTGTTGATCGAAACGGTGGAAATTGTTTGTGATGAAACAAATGATGTTACCTATTTATGGAGCAATGGTGCAACTACACAGTCTATAACGGTAAGTGATGAGGGTACTTATGAAGTAACCATTACAGATTGTGCAGGATGTGTTGCAACGGATAACGTTTCACTTGTTTTTGGAAATGGACCAACAGTTGACGTAGGACCTGATATTACTATTTGTGATGGTGATGAAGTTCATATTACTAGTGACGTTATGGATATTCCAACATGTGGTGAACAAGGAGAAACAGATTGTCATCACCATTTGGATGATTATGGAGGGTACGTAAGTAACCGTCATGCTGCCGAAGATTGTGGAGATAATTCAGGTGCTAAACTTTGGACTCAATCTGGTCAGGGAACTTCCTTTATTACGCTTGACTTCGGAACTACGGTTCCAGCCGGTACGCAATTATGTATCGCTATGAAGTTGGAGCATTGCAGTGGTACAGGATCTAACATTTCCAATGCAAGAATCAGAGGGTCTCAAAACTTGAATTCAGGTTATTATGACATTGAGAGTTCTGAAACGTTCTCAAATAGCTCATATGTATGCTTTGGATATCAAACAACACAACCTATCCGATACGTAAGAATCGAAGATAATGGACAATGCTCATTTAGAGTAGATTATGTTCAATATACCACTCCTGGAACTTTCAGTAATGATGTTACGTACTCATGGAGCGGACCTGGAATTGTAGGTCCTTCTGATGGTGAGAATATTGTAGTGAATCAATCCGGGACATATACATTGGTTGTAACAGACTGTGAAGGATGTTCTGGTTCCGATCAGGTTGTGGTAAGTATCGAAGGACCAATTGTGGCTGATGCAGGTGACGATGAAATTATTTGTTCTGGAGAAAGTACTACACTTACAGCCGCAACCGTAAGTGGTGCTACTTATGAATGGAGAGATCAGCAAAATAATGTTATTAGTACGGAACAAACTGTAACGGTTTCACCGACTGAAACGACGACATATATATTGACCGTAGTTAAAAACGAATGTGAAGATTCTGATGATGTCACTGTAACCGTAAATGATAAAGTTACTGATCCTGGTCACATTATGGAAGATCAGAGTAACTGTGGACCATTTGATCCGAATGAACTAACGGGTACGCCTGCTACAACTACTGGAGATAATTTGAATTTAAGTTATCAATGGCAGTCACGTACTCCTGGTGGTTCATGGAGTGATATCAACGGAGCAACAGGATTAAATTTCGATCCTTCGACATTAAGTGAAACTACTGAATATAGAAGAAAAGCATTTTCTGGAAATGGGTGTGGTAATTTGAACTCTAATGTAGTGACAATTACGATCTTCCCAGTTCCTGATTTAGATGCAGGTCAAGACGTGAGCATTTGTATGGGTGATCAGATTACCCTTACGGTAAATGCCTCAGGGGGTACGGAGCCTTATACTTATGCATGGCCATTTGGTCTTGGCGGTGGTAACTCTAAAACAGTGAGTCCGAATTCTACTACTACTTATGTGGTCACGGTTACCGATGTTAACGGTTGTACCGATACGGATGATGTGACAGTTACTGTGAATCCAAACCCAACTGCTGAAGGAGTAGATGGAGAGATTTGTGCAGGAGAAAATGATGGTACTGTATCTGTTAATCCAGTGGGAGGACAAGAGCCATACTCTTATTTCTGGTCAAATGGAGGAACAACTCAAACATTGACCAATCTAGGACCGACAAGTACAACTACTTATACTGTGATTGTAGTGGATGCAAATGGTTGTAGTGCGAATGCTTCAGCCACGTTGACTGTGAATCCAAATCCAGAAATTGATTTAGGACCAGATCAGGAAATATGTCTAGGATTTTCTGCAATAATTGTGGCAAATACAATGAGTGGAACTGCGCCTTTTACATATACCATTAATGGCGAAAATATGCCAAATGGCGAAGCTGAAGTGAGTCCTACAGAAAATACTACGTATGTTGTGGTAGTAACGGATGCTAAAGGATGCACCGATTCAGATGAGATAGATATTATTGTAAAAGATAACCCAATTGCAGTAATTACGGGACCAGCAACAATATGTGCAAAAGAAGATGTACAATTTATTGCAGATAATGCCGGTTCTGGAGCGACCTACATGTGGACTTTTGAAGATGGAACTCCAGCAACAGCGAATGGTTCCAGCGCTATAGTTCAATGGGAAAATGAAGGTGAGTTTGACGTAACCTTAAAAGTTACCAAAGATGGATGTGAGACCGTTACCTCAACAACAATTATAATTACACAAGAAGTATTGGCAATAGCTGGACCAGATGAGTCAATTTGTGCAGGAGGAAATGTTGTGTTGGATGGAAGCGGTACTCCGGGTGGAAATTACACTTGGTCAGTAGAATCTGGTGATCCAACGTCTATTGATAATGGCGCTAATTCAGAAGATGTATTAGTCTCTCCATTGTTTACTACTGTTTATAAATTGGTTGTAACTCAGAATGGATGTACTAGAACAGACTTTGTTACAGTAACCATTGATGTAAATAAAAACCCTGTTGCGGATGCAGGAGAAGATAAGTTAGAGTGTGAAGACGAAGACTTTATTCTCGGTGGTGATCCAACGGGTACACCACCCGTGAATGATCCTACGGCAGAATTAGGTTATATCTGGTCACCTGCAACGAATTTGAATGATCCTACTCTTGCTAATCCAACAGCGAACATCGCGGAACCTGGAACCTATGAGTTCGAGGTGATTGTGTTCTCATTGAATACTGGATGTGCAGATACTTCTACCGTGGAAATAACTGTAGAAGAGAAAGCTATGGTAGGAGATTTTACATTCATTGACTCTAACTTCAATGGGGTACAAGATGCAGGAGAAAGCGGAGTGAATGGTATTTCTGTAACGTTATTCGATGCGGATACGGACCAAGAAGTAGCTTCTACGACTACGGCAAACGAGGGTGGACAACCTGGATTCTATAAATTCACTGTTTGTAAAGGAGATTATTACATCGTCTTTGGAGATCTGGACAATCACGTACGTTCTCCAAAAGATGCGACTAGCGATGATCAAGATAGTGACGCCGATGAAAATACGGGTAGAACTGATAATTTCACTTTGGCGGCCGGAGAAATGAATATGGATGTAGATGCGGGATACTCTTCTGTAGCTGATCTTAATTTGATTAAGCTAGTAAATGATGAGACTCCAAGTGTAGGCGATGTGGTCACTTTCACAATTATTGTAACCAACGAAGGACCGAATAATGCAACGAATGTAGAAGTGACGGATATAGTCCCAGATGGTTATACCAATATTGCTTCGGTAGATGGAGTTGTAAGCGGTTCAACCGTAACCTTTAGCGGACTAAGCATTCCTGTTGGAGGGTCTGCCACAGTTACAATGACGGCAGAAGTATTGGCGCCAGCAAATGGATCTACCAGTTATGTGAATGTTGCTGAAATCACAGCATCGGATCAATTTGATACCGATTCTACTCCTGGAAATGGAGCAGATACAAATGGCAATGGTCTAATTGGTTCGGAAGATAATGATAGTTCACAAGATCCAGATGATGAAGATGATGGAGATGACGCAGTAGTTATCCCAAGTGGAACAATATCAGGAAACGTTTCTGAAGATATCAATAATGATGATATAGGAGAAGTTAATTTGGAGGGAATAACAATCACCTTATTAGATGAAGGTGGAAATGTCGTAGAAACAACTACAACAGATGATCAGGGTAACTATATTTTTGAAGATATAGATGCAGGAAATTATACCGTAGTTGAGGATGACAGTTCCTTGCCATCAACATATTCGGATGTAAATGATGAGGATGAAAGCGATGATGATGCAACAGATACTGCCGACAATGGCAGTGCAAATGATGATAGTATTCCTGTGGAACTTGCAGTAGGAGAGGATGATGAAGATAATGACTTTATTGAAGAGCAATTGGGTAGCATCTGCGGTAATGTAAGCGAAGACTTGGATAATGATGACGTAGGCGATGTAGGCATCGAAGGCGTAGGCGTAACACTTACGGATGTAGACAGCGGAGAGACCTTCACTACAACTACTAACGAAAATGGAGATTACTGCTTCGAAGGCTTGGAGCCAGGCGACTACAAAGTAATGTTCCAGGATGAGAGTGAGATTGATCCAGACTATGTAGATGTATTTGATGGTGATGAGACACCAGAAGATGGCAACGATGCCGTAGACAATCTGGACGATGATATGATAGCCGTGACCTTGGAGCCAGGTGAAGACGATGAAGATAACAATGCGGTAGAAGAGCAACTAGGAAGTATCTGTGGTAATGTATCTGAAGATATTGACAATGATGATATAGGCGACGTAGGAGTTGAAGGTGTAGAAATCACCTTGACGGATGTAGACAATGGTGCAACCTTTACTACAACTACAGATGAGAATGGAGATTACTGTTTCGAAGGCTTGGAGCCAGGCGATTATGTAGTGACTGAGCAAGATGAGACAGAAATTGATCCTGACTATGTAGATGTATTTGATGGAGATGAGACACCAGAAGATGCAAACGATGCCGTAGATAATCTGGATGACGATACAATACCAGTTACCCTAGAACCAGGCGAAGACGATATAGACAATAATTTCGTAGAAGAGCAATTAGGAAGTATCTGTGGTAATGTAAGTGAAGATATTGATAATGATGATGTCGCTGATATAGGTATAGAAGGTGTAGAAATCACCTTAACAGATGTAGACAGTGGTGAGACGCTCACTACGATTACAGATGAGAATGGAGATTACTGTTTCGAAGGGCTAGAGCCAGGCGATTATGTGGTGACTGAGCAAGATGAGACAGAAATTGATCCTGACTACGTGGATGTATTTGATGGCGATGAGACACCAGAAGATGCGAATGATGCAGTAGATAATCTAGACGATGATTCGATTCAAGTAACCTTAGAGCCGGGTGAAGATGATTTAGACAACAATTTTGTCGAAGAGCAATTGGGAAGCATCTGTGGTAATGTAAGCGAAGACTTGGATAATGATGATGTAGGAGATGTAGCCATCGAAGGCGTAGGCATAACACTTACGGATGTAGACAGCGGAGAGACCTTCACTGCAACTACTGACGAAAATGGAGATTACTGCTTCGAAGGCTTGGAGCCAGGTGACTACAAAGTAATGTTCCAGGATGAGAGCGAGATTGATCTCGACTTTGTAGATGTATTTGATGGCGATGAGACACCAGAAGATGGCAACGATGCAGTAGATAATCTGGATGATGATATGATAGCGGTAACCTTGGAGCCAGGTGAAGATGATGAAGATAACAATGCGGTAGAGGAAAAAATAGCTTCTATTGGAAACTTTGTTTGGGAAGACTTGAATGCAAATGGTATTCAGGATGACGGTGAACCAGGACTTGAAGGAGTAGTGGTTACATTGACAAATCCTAATGGAACTGATGTGTTTGACGCTGATGGTAATTTGGTTACTCCACAAGCTTCAGATGCAAACGGCATGTATCTATTCGATAGATTATTGCCAGGAGAATATAAGGTTACGTTTGAAACATCAGCTGATGTAGCTGGTACAGTTTACAATCTGACCTTTGCGAATCAAGATGGTGACGATACAGATGATACCGACTTTGTTTTAGATACTGGAGATACAGATACCGATAGTGATGCAAATGAAGCGAATGGTATGAGTTACATCGTAAACTTAATCGGAGGAGAAGATGAAAGAGAGGTAGATGCAGGATACTATGAATTTGCAAGCATAGGAGATTTTGTTTGGGAAGATTTAGATGCGGATGGACTTCAAGATGCCAATGAGCCGGGAATTGAAGGTGTAACGGTAACGTTGAATGGCGTACTAAATGACAATGCGTCAAGCACTGTTGGACCACTCATGACAACTACCGACGAAAATGGATTCTACATTTTTGACGGTCTGGTGCCTGGAGATTACACGATTACGTTCCCAACAACTACAGAGTTAGAACCAGGAACAGCTAATCTTACTACAGAGGATGTTACTGGAGGTAATTCTGATGCGAACGATGTGGGAGATGATTCAGATCCTGATGTAACTACAGGAGAGGCCGAAACCATTGAATTGAGTTCTGGTGAAGATTACTTGGATATTGATGCTGGATATTTTGTACCTGCTAATATTATTCATGAAAAAGAATTCGTTGAAGCGATTCCTAATCTAAACGGTACATATACTGCAGTATATAGAATTGAAGTTGAAAATATAGGAGGAATAACAGGACAATACAGCTTGACTGATCTTCCTTTCTTCGATGATGATATTACAATATTAAGTGCAAGCTATACAGTTAATGGTGGAGCGGATAATGCATTAGCGGGAGTAGGACCATGGCAATTGGCAAATGGAATGAGTCTTGCAAGAGGAGCAATAGATGTTTATGAACTTTCTATTCTAGTAAGCATAGATTTGGAAGATATCCAAGGTTCAGGTGATAATATATACACGGAATGTGGTAATAGCTACGGGCCTGAAGATCCTACACCTGGTGAGGGATTATACAACCTTTCACAATTGGATAAAGATAATGATGGTCATATTGATGAAGAAGATGAGACGTGTGGAGATTTACCTTATGTAACTATTACTAAAGTGGCAAGTACTCCGGTTCCAGTAGGAGATGGAACATTCAATATTAGCTATATTGTAACTGTAAATAGTTTAGGAGGAGTAGGAACGACCTATGATTTGACAGATACTCCGAAGTTTGACGATGATGTAATTATCAATAGCGGTAGTTTCAGCGGTCAGAACAGTGGGTCGATGAATTTAGTAAGTGGTACACCAACGACACTTGCAACAAATGAGGCAATAGGCGCAAGTCCGACACAGCATACGTATAATGTGACATTCAATGTATCACTTGATTTGGTTGATGATATTGGTGACAATATATATGAAACTTGTGATAATGAATGCGATCCAGATGGTGGCAATAATGGCTTGCTAAACACAGCTGAATTGACCAGCGATGGTGAGATCAAGCAAGATTGTGATTGTGAAGATCTACCGGAGCTGAAGGTAACGAAGGTGTCGAGCTTGCCAGTAGAAGCTGGAAATGGTACATACGATATTACATATTCAGTAACCGTAAGCAGCTTAGGTGGTGTAGGTACTACATATGATCTTACGGATACTCCGAAGTTTGATGACGATGTAATCATCAACAGCGGTAGTTTCAGCGGCCAGAACAGTGGCGCGATGAATTTGGTAAATGGCACACCGACCACGTTGGCAGTGGGAGAGTCGATTGGAGCGAGTCCAGCCCAACATGTGTACACAGTAACGTTCAATGTATCGCTTGATTTGGATGATCATATAGGAGATAATCACTATGATCCATGTACAGAAGGAGCGTGTAATCCAGATGGCGGCAACAATGGCTTGTTGAATACAGTAGAATTGACCAATGATGGAGAGACGAAGAAAGATTGTGATTGTGAGGATCTACCAGAGTTGCAGATAGAGAAAGTAGCAGGCTTACCGGTAGCTGCCGGAGATGGCACATTTGATATCACATATACGGTAACCGTAACAAGTTTGGGAGGTGTAGGCACAACGTATGATCTGACGGATACCCCTAAGTTTGATGATGATGTAATCATCAACAGCGGTAGTTTCAGTGGACAGAACAGTGGTGCGATG
>JBCCVV010000045.1:0-33338 GCA_039194925.1 Bacteroidota bacterium | reverse complement strand
TCTTGCTTTTGTATAACTAAACACTATACTTAAATTAAAACTAAATAATAAGCGGATAACTAACGAATCTATAAATTCAAAACACCATTCTTTATCTACAACAAAACACAAATTCATAAATCAGAACAAAAGTCACTCCATAAATGTAAGCATTTCACGATCTTCCTAAATGAACAACTATTCGGAAATACTTCTTTTTAAGTAATTTTACGCAAAATTTAGGTAAATCTACGCATTGCCAGAAACCCTAATTAAACAAATAGCTCTGACCAAAAATTAGGGTGAAAGCTTAATTTTATTTCCTTACAAGACCCTCTCCAAAACCAAAAACTCATCATCCAACACATTCCCCACAAAAATCAATTCTCCAAACGGAGTCGCCACCGTAGAGGCCGACATCACATCCCCTTTCTCCACATACACCTTCTCCACATTATAATCCCTTTTACCCCGATAATCAATCTTAATAACCTCAGAAGGCGCCGTTTGCTTCCAACCCTTGGCATAAAAATTAAATCGCATGAGGTTGGGATGACAACCAATCCATAGATTTCCTTTTGCATCAAATTCGATATTATCTACTCCGGTACCACATGGAATATCCTCAATAAAAGTAAGCGGACCCTCACTCTCCAGCGTATAGACCTTGACCAAAAAATGACGCGGCGAGGCTACAAAAAGTAAGTTTCGATCTTGATCATAATTAATCCCATTCGCATAGGCAATTCCGGAGGCGACTTCTTTATAGTCTGACCCATCAAAATAGACCACATTTGAAACGGCTAATCCCATATATTCCTCCATTACTTTTCCGATCCCTTTGGCATAACCATGATCATTCGTAACGTAAAATCGGCCCTCATCGATCATTACGAGATCATTGGGTGAGATCATGCTTGGATGTTTTAATGTCTTCACGTGATCACACTTTTTACCTTTTAATTCAAATACTTCAATGGTATGCCCGTCTGGAGTATGATTGACCGCCATTACATGATAGGTACTGTCTTTTTTGAAAAAAGATATGCCATGAGGAGCAAAAGGTTGGGTAAATGATTCGGTTAGCGGAATCGGTGTGTAATTGTCAGCTGTGAAATCGATCAGGTACAGACCTCCCTTTTGTTCTGAGTCATCAGATAAGCCATTTCTATCTGTAGCGGATATCAGTGCGAAACTATCGATTGTGCTGATCATGATGTCTTCGGCTCCTTTTAGTGCTATCTTTTTTAGAATGGTGCCGTTGAATTTTGGTGTTATAGTTCGGAAAAATCCGGTAGTGATTAAGGTATAGGCTATAAATGCGATCAATAGCAATAACAGTAGGAGAGATATTTTTTTTAAACGGCGCATATTTCTTTTAAGTGAAGTTAATGTTTAAAATGGAGATTGTTTATGATCCATGAAATGAGGTGTGTATGAAAAATGCACAAATCAATAAATTCGAGAAGTGGTCGGAGATACTTGCTCTCGATTACGATCCTAACGATGCAAAGGTCTATGACCTATTTCTTTTAGTGAAAGACCAATAATACAATTCAATAGTACGCTTTGGAGTAATTTGTTATCATTTTTGACCAAAAATACCACCAAATTGGAGGTTATAGAGAATCCCCAGTCTTGGATTGCAACCCGAGACTGGAATTGTTTAAGCCTTCCAAGCTTGGCTTATTTTGGTATTTAACTTACGTTAAAATAACTTCATAAATGCTTCCTAATCAGATTGTAGTACCTTTATCAAATTGATAAGGTAACTATACAGCCATATGTTTAATTCTATCGTCGTGATGTATTGTGTCATCATTTTTGACCATCTGCGTATCGCTGAAGCTTTAGCGGAAGTATAAAATGCCGCCAAAATGAATTTCCATGTAACCTCTAGCTCAGGATTGCAATCCGGGCTAGAAATGTTAAAGACCGAAAGGCTTTTTATTTGAAATAGTATTCTGGCTGTGTAGTTAAATTGATAATTTAATAGTTCCGAATCATAGATGTCCGAATCTTCTAAATACGGCAATTGGAAACTGATCGTTTTGAATCTGGCTTTTTGGCTGGCATTTACGACTATTGCGTCATCGCTCTACTTCCTGAGTTTTGGTGAAAACTATGAAGGAGGATGGTGGAATTTTTTCTGGCGTCAATTTCCGATTTGGATGTTTTGGAGTGTATTTTCCATTCCCATCTATTATCTGATTCGGGTTTTGAGAAAGAATAATCTGTCCTTTTGGAATCAGGTAATCATTCATTTCATTTTCCTCGGAATTTTGTTTTTGTGCTTTTACGTTTTCTTTATTGGGTATAGTCTCTATTTGTCCGGGGAAGAAGTTAGTTTAAAGGCTATTTTTCAGACGCCCGGTTCTCAATTTATCCTGAATTACATTGTGAATGTACTGATCTATCTTTTGGTGATTACATTCGTCTACGGTTGGTTTTGGTATCAGGATTTACAGCAAAGTCGAGTAGAGAAGTCGCGGATTCAGGCACAACTGCACGAAGCTCGATTGAATATGTTGACCGCACAACTTCACCCGCATTTTCTCTTCAATGCATTGAATAGTATATCCGGATTGATGCGAAAGAAAGAAAACCAAAAGGCTATAACGGCGATGGCAGACCTTGGTCAATTATTACGCTGGTCACTGGAATATCAACCCAGTCAGTTTATTCCGCTCAAGTTGGAACTGGACTTTATCGAGCACTATTTGAAAATGGAGCAATTGAGATTTGGGGATAATCTTAGCATCCATTTTGATGTGGCTTCTGATTTGGAATCCGTCTCCATTCCTGCGTTGATTCTCCAACCCTTAGTGGAAAATACGATCAAACATGGAATTTACAAGAGTAGCAAGAAAAGAACGCTGCAAATAAAAATTACAAAAGACACACGCTTTGTTTCGATTGCAATAATAAATGACTGTTCTGAAGAACTTAACCCTGGAATTTTTGAAAACCAAAAGGGATTGGGCATTCAAAATGTGAAAGAGAGATTACGTACGATTTACTCGGGTCGAGAATATGTTTTTGAGGTAGGATTAATAGATTCGAATAAGGTGAGTGCCTTGCTAAAATTACCGCTATGAAGTCAAAAATAAATTACCTGATTGTAGACGATGAAGCGTTGGCACGTGACTCCATCAAGATTTTATTGAAGGGCGATTCTGATCTAAATTTTGTTGGCGAATGTGCCAATGGAAAGGAGGCATTGGATCTTTTGAAGAATCATACAATCGATCTCATTTGGTTGGATATTCAGATGCCCGATTGGAATGGGTTTGAAGTTCTGGAACGAATGAACTTTGAGCAATTGCCCTATGTAGTTTTTGTGACGGCGTATGATGAATTTGCTCTCAAGGCATTTGAGTATAATGCCGTCGATTATTTGCTAAAGCCTTTTAGCAATGAACGATTTTATAAGGCTCTCCGTAAAGCCAAAGAAGTAATTTCCAAAACGGTGGATAAAGAATTACCGATTCGGGAATTGATCCGTGCGTACAGAAATCAAACCTCCTATCGAAAACGATTTTCTGTTCGTGAGAAAGATAGAATCCTTCTTTTGGAAGTAAGGGATATAGATTGGATCAAGGCCTCAGATGGTTATCTTGAGGTTGGCGCACAGCAAAAGAAATATCTAATTCAGGAAAGCCTTAAAAACCTGGAGGGTCAACTGAACCCGGAAGAATTTGTACGGATTCACCGCTCGACTATTGTTAATTTGAGCAGCATACGTGCTCTTGAACCCTACTTCAATGGGGAATACCATGTCATTCTCAAGAATCAAGAACGATTTAAACTGAGTAGAAATTACAAGGATAAGCTCGCCACTATTTTGGATGATCGATAATTTTCGTTTTACAAATCATACGACTCTCTTCAATCTCAAATTCAAACGCTTTGTGAATTTTTTCTTGTATTAAATTATAGCTGGGATTAGCTTTAAAATATCAATTTGAATTTTAATCGTAAATCCTATCGTCAATGCAACACTTGAAATCACTCCTTTTTACTTTTCTTATTACCGGCTTTTCCATTCCGCTTTCTGCCCAAACCACCTATCAATTAGACCCTGGGCATACTTTTGTAAATTTTGGTGTCGAACGATTTATGGTGTGTGAAGTCACAGGTCGATTCAATGAATTTGCAGGAACAATCGCATACCATCCGGATGACATAAGCCAGACTTTTATAGATGTCACCATTGATGTAAAAAGCATTGATACAGGTCTTGAAATCAGGGACGGACATCTGAAAAGTGCCATTTGGTTGGATGCTGATAATCACCCCAATATGACTTTCAAAAGCAAAAAGGTCGAACAATCCGAAGACCAAATGATGATTACAGCCGATTTGACAATTCGGGGTGTTACTAGGGAGGTAACTTTCCCAATGAAGATTAAAGGCCCTTTTAAAGATCCAACTCAGGCAACAACGCTTGGTCTGTCGGCTGATGCGGTGATAAATCGTCAGGATTTCGGAATCTCAATGGATAAGAAGATGATGAATGGACATTCATTTATTGGGGATGAGGTGAAGATTAGTATACGGGCATTGGCAATGATCAAATAATAGTTAAACTTTCGAAAAAAGAAGCTCTATTTAGGATCCGTATCAATCCCCAATTGTCCCAGCAAAAACGAGGCATTAAAATTCTCACAAATGCCTTGTTTGAGCTTGTAATCAAAAACCAAATCACCATCGGCATAATCGATATCGAAAAAGTAGTTGGCGATACGATCCTCTTGTTCACCCATTTCTGCCAGCTTAATGTCATGGGTAGCGATCATAGCATACGATTCAGATTCCAATAATTTTTTTGTAATGCCAATGCTGCCGTTCAACTTGTCTTTGGAATTGGTGCCTCGCAACATTTCATCAATAAATATAAATGCGTTGTTGTCCGTTTTTAAAACTTCCAGGATCATACTGATTCGATTGAGCTCTGCTTTGAACGTGGAAACATTTTCTTCCAATGCATCGCGAATACGCATGTAGGTTACTATACTGACGATGGGCATCGAAAGAGACTGAGAGGCGGTTTTGGTCCCGGTATACCCAAGTATCATATTAATGGCAAGCGTCCTGAGGAAAGTAGATTTGCCAGACATATTGGATCCGGTAATGATGGATACTTTATGCGTTGGATCCAAAGAAAAATCATTAGTTACATTTTGCTCGTAGGGAATCAGTGGATGCTCTATTCCGGTAGCCTTTATTTTTAGGTACTCGTCGTGAATGGCAGGAAACTTATACTGTGGATGATTGTAGGCCCAATTGGCAAGAGATGACATGGCTTCCATAAAACCTATATGATGGAAAATTTTGTCTATTTTTCCATGATTCGCAACTTTCCAATCGTACAACTTTGAAACAATTTGCAAATCCCAAAGCACTGTTCCATTAGCCACAATAGCCACCAAAAAATTCAATCGATAATCCAATTTATTGATGAGATTACTCAATTGTGCCAACGACTTAATTGGCATTTCTGATTTCGAATTTTCAAATTCCGAATAGTTCTCTACCAATAATTGCGATTTCCAACTGGTATTAAAAAGAGAGCCAAGAGCTTCTATGTATTTCTTTAGTGAATTGCTGGTATGGGATAATTTTCCCTGAATGTCGTTGACCCTTTTTGTAAAATTACCGACGAGGATAAGATTGCCAATAAATAAGATGGCGAGTATGGTGTTGGCAAAACTCGAATTGGTATAGTAAAGAATAAATACCCCCAACCACAAAAACGGTAGCGATTTTCTATACAATGTCAAGATTAAATTTTTAGCAAATGACATGTCAATGGATAATTGATCATTAATTGCCTGAGCGACATTATAATCCTGAAGATTTTCCAAATCAAAAAGTTTTACGGACAATTCTTGCCTCCACTGCACTTCATTTTTTAATTCTTCAATTGCTTCCTGACGCTTCTCGATTTCTACTTTTGTGGGTTTCAGCAGGAAAAGGTTTTTCAGGATTTGATTTCCAAAATAAGTTCTGGATCGATTGATCAACCCATATAAAGAATGGGACCCAAAGATGTCGAGATCTTCTGTGTAAAAATGATTGTGAATATGATATCCTTCGCCATTGTAGTAGAGGTTTTGATGTTTTTGAATGGCGTTTACTTCATTTGTATTAATGGTTTTCAAGGCTTCTGCTTCGGTGAGCAACTGATCGTATTTCAGTTGCTTGACAATGGCCCAAAGGAATAATATGCTTAATAATGTGAAGCAGACGATAAATACAATTATGGTCGTTTTTAAAATGAAATAAAGAAGGGGAATGGCAGATAAAAATACGCCCAAACGTATCATTGAATACCTAAAGCTTAAGGACTTGTATACCGTAATTTGCTGTTCGGCATTTTGGATACGATTTTGGTAATCTGACAATAAATCTTCAATGTTATTGGCCATAAAAGTCTTTGTTTAGAGGTGTCGGACCATGGTTATCTTATCAATAAAAGTGTCTCCTTCCTGAAAGAAATTTTTGATTCTACCACATTCTTTGAATCCTGACTTTTCGTAGAGCATCTTACCTGCGCTATTGGAGTCATACACTTCCAACCACAAAATGGAGATATGACTATTGGTAGAGGTCCAATCCAGGAGTGCATTCATCAATGCTGATCCTACGCCTAATCCACGCCATCCTTGGCGAATGCCCATTCCGACTACACCGGTATGGAAAAGTTTGCTTCTTTGATTTCCGTTGAGATCCAGATTTCCAATTAAATGTCCTTTATGTTCTGCTATTAAAAGCACACTATTTTGTTCATCTTTTAACCGTTCAATCAATTGTTTTTCCAGTTCAATGGAATTGGGATATTCATTTTCAACTAATGGAATAGTGTTTGTATTTTTTAAGTACTCCAATTTCATTTCAAGCAGATCTCGTGCATCTTTTAGCTCCGCAACGCGAACAATGATATCCTCACCCGTCTTAATGCTAAACTTTGTCGCTTTCATTTTGTAGTACAGTTTGAAAAGTCAAATACGAAAATCATTTTTGTTACTACTTGGGTAGTCTTAGATTCTTTATTGAGAAGTTTGCAAAACCTCATTATTCCTAGTCTTGAATTGTAATCCAATACCAGGAATTCGTAAAACCTCAATTTTGGCGGCATCTTTGATTAAAATAACGACAAAATTGAATCATGGCGATTAATTTTTTGAATACCCATGTAGTTACTCATTTGCTTAATTCGTTTTTACTTTCGCACAAAGATAATCGGACAAGAATACATAGTTGAAAAAAACACACAATAAGGATTTACGATTCATAAAATCGGACTGGAGTGGTAATTCGCTCGATGGAAAAAATCGGTACAAGAATTTGGATGGACATTCCGCCCGCAGATTTTCTGATGTGTTTAAGTGGCAAACATCGAAAAACAAATATGCTTCAGCCAAAAAAGGACAAAAATCGAATGCAATTGTGCAGCGGGATGGTCACTTCCTGAAAGCTACCCAGGATCATTTTACCTGGCTCGGTCATGCCACATTTTATTTTCAAATCAGTGGAGTTAAAATTATTACCGATCCGGTATTGTTCAATGTCTGGCCATTAAAGCGATATTCTGAATTGCCATGTGCGCAAGAAGCGCTTGTTGATATTGATGTTATTCTCTTGAGTCACAATCATAGAGATCATGCCGATAAAAAGAGCATGAGATTTATTACGCGTCAAAATCCCAAGGCTGTCATCTATACAGGGTTGGGTATAGGCGACTTGCTTAAAAGTTGGGGGGTGAAAAACAAGGTTGTAGAAGCCGGATGGTATCAGGAATATCCAGTAATTGGCGAAAAACTTAAGATTCAATACCTCCCTGCCAAGCATTGGAATCGAAGATTGTTGTATGATCTCAACCAAATGCTATGGGGAAGCTTTATGCTCAACTCTAATGGTCAATCCATTTACTTTGGAGCAGATAGTGGATTGGGTATACATTTCGAAGAAATAGGAAATATGTTTGACATTGATTTGGCGATTTTGGGAATTGGAGCTTACGAACCGATTTGGTTTATGCATAAGAGTCATACCAGTCCAAAAGATGCATTACAGGCAAAAGAAGAATTGAATGCCAACTTTATGATACCGATGCACTATGGTACATTTGATCTGAGTGATGAACCGATCTTTAATCCTAAAAATGAATTGGAAAAATTGATTGGTGGTAGGAATGATGTATTAATTCCGGCAATAGGCGAAATGATGGAATTAGCTTCTTTTGGTAAAGCTACATCAGTCTGAATGCGAAGTAGTAGTACTATTTTAAGGTAGCAGGCTGTATTCCTATTTCAACATAATGGGATGCTAAAGATGGTGAAAAGTCTATAACAAAAGCTACTAAGACCAGCCTCAAATTTTCTTTGTGTACTTCTTGCCAAGGGCGTTTTAAATTCTTCGAGTCCTCATTCCTAATTGGAATTCTCCTCTTTCAATACTCTTCGTAGAATCTTCCCTACATTCGTTTTTGGCAGATCATCACGGAATTCCACCACCTTTGGAACTTTGTATCCTGTCATATTCTCTCGGCAGTAATTTTTAACCTCATCTTCAGTGAGCGACTTGTCATCCTTTACCACACACACTTTGACCACTTCACCTGATTTTTCATCGGGAATACCAATAGCGGCTACTTCCAAAACTTTTGGATGCTGGGCAATCACATCTTCGATCTCATTTGGGTACACATTAAAACCAGATACCAGGATCATGTCTTTCTTACGATCTACGATTCTAAAATATCCATCGGCATCCATTGTGGCTATATCCCCTGTACACAACCATCCATCCTTGATCATATCTTCGGTCTCCTTGAATTTGTTGTAGTAGCCTTTCATGACTTGTGGACCTTTAACTTGCAATTCACCTACTTCTCCAGCTGGGAGCACATTTCCATTTTCGTCGGCGATTCTCACATCCGTAGAAGGGATAGGAAGACCGATGCTTCCAAGTCTTGCGGATCCATCGATAGGATTGGTTGTCACTACCGGTGCTGCTTCGGTAAGTCCATACCCTTCAGACAGCGTAGTGCCAGTTATGGCTTTCCACTTTTGGGAGACTGCCGTTTGAACAGCCATTCCTCCCCCGACGACAATTTTTAAAGATGAAAAGTCAAGATTTTGAAATGCTTCGTTTTGGATCAAGGCATTAAAGAGGGTATTAACACCTGTAAAAATGCTAATCTTATTTTTTGTGAATTCCCCTACCAGTTTTGGCAAATCTCTTGGATTGGTGACCAGAACATTGAGTGCGCCATAGCTCATCATGGCCATGCAATTAACAGTAAAAGCAAAGATATGATACAGGGGGAGGGGTGTTAGTACAATTTCTTTTCCTTCATCAATGCCGCCTCCCAACCAAGCCTTTATCTGCAGCATGTTGGCAATGAGGTTCTTATTGGTAAGCATGGCTCCTTTGGCAACGCCTGTTGTTCCACCTGTGTATTGATGCACGATTACATGATCCGAGCGATTTTCAAAATCGTTGATTTTAAATTTCTTTCCTGTTGCCAAGGCATCTTTGAAGGTTACCGTGTTTGGCAAGTCGTACTTCGGTACCATTCGTTTCACACGTTTTACCACAAAATTGACCAGACTACCTTTAATGCCCAGCATTTCTCCTATGGAAGTAAGAATAATTGTATTAATCGATGTGTCTCCCAATATCTTTTGCAGGTTGGCAGCAAAATTATCCGCAATTACGATTGCTTTCACATCACTGTCTACAAATTGATGCTTCATTTCTCTGGGGGTGTAAAGAGGGTTGGTATTCACAACGGTCAACCCAGCTTTTAGACATCCAATAAGTGCAATCGGAAATTGTAACAAATTAGGCATCATTAAGGCAATTTTATCTCCAGGTTTCAGACCTCTACTGTGAAGATAGGCACCAAATTGATCTGATAATTTTCCTAATTGTTTATAGGTCAATCGTTTGCCCATATTTTCAAAAGCAGGCAAGTCACCAAACTTTTGTATGCATTCATTGACAAAATCAACCATATTTTCATATTTGTCAATATCTATATTCGCAGGTATTCCGGGAGGGTATTGGCTGAGCCAAGGCTTATTTTCCATCTCTTTTACATTTGAATCCAATAATAACCATTTTTTGATAATGAAAGTGGTTTAAAAACATATTATTAAGCCCTTTACAACATCTTGATTATCAACTTATCGCATTTTTATCGACACGTCCCGCAAGGCGAGATGCTTCTCAAAAACACTTCAATCTGATAATCAATCTATTATAATTCATCTTAACATACGTTTTCAAATCATTACAATAGTTACACTTCAAAGTATCACATTTTGAGATTCCCCTATGAAAGCAAAGTGAGTCAGTCAGTATAGTATTCATATCCTAGATTTCATCATTATCAATTGTACATTATTAATTCCACATTACACGGGATATGTCCCAGTCCCAACACGCTTTACCACAATATTTATATTACATTTGCCTCGCTTCGAAACAAGAATAATAAGAATTGCAAAAGCCAGTCATTGATGTCATAATTCCTGCATACAACGAGGAAAAATCGGTAGCAAATGTGATTACCGATATTCCTAAAGATTGGGTGCGTAATATTATTGTTGCGAATAACAATAGTTCTGATAATACGGCAAGCGTTGCTCGGGAAGCCGGAGCTATTGTTGTAGATCAACCAAAAAGTGGGTACGGAAACGCTTGTCTCAAGGGAATGGAATATGTCGCAGATCAAACGATACATCCCGATATCATTGTCTTTTTGGATGGGGATTATTCGGATTATCCGCAACAACTTCCTGAGGTCGTTCGACCGATTATGGAAGAAGGAGCAGATATGGTCATCGGCTCAAGAGCAACAGGTGAAATGGAAAAAGGTGCAATGATGCCTCAGCAAATTTTTGGAAATTGGCTGGCCACAAGCCTGATCAAGCTAATTTATGGGTACGAATTTACCGATTTGGGTCCATTTCGAGCGATTCGATATGATAAGTTGCTGGAGATCGATATGCAGGACAAAAATTTCGGATGGACCGTTGAAATGCAGGTAAAAGCGGCCAAATTAAAATTGAAGTGTGCGGAAGTGCCGGTGAAATACAGAGTTCGGATCGGTGTATCTAAAGTATCCGGAACGATAAAAGGGACAATTTTAGCTGGGCACAAAATATTATGGACAATTTTTAAATTGATTTGATGTATCATTCTAAAATGATTTATAGCATATGACAATGTTTGTTACCATTTTGGGGTATGGGCTTTTGGCAATTTATGTGATTGCCTTGTCGTATATCACGTTCTATTGTTTGATGCAATTTCATCTGCTTTATCACTATTCTAAAACACGAAAAAAGGTACAAAGTGAGCCTGCACTTAACCTTGATAAAGACGAAGTTCCATTTGTTACCATCCAACTTCCCATCTTCAACGAACTCTATGTTACGGAACGATTGATAGATAATATCGCTCAATTTGACTACCCAAAAGATCGTTTTGAAATACATGTATTGGATGATTCCACGGATGAAACCATTGATATAAGTAGACGTAAAGTTGAGGAATATAAAAAAGAGGGATTCAACATAGAATTGATAACCCGAAAAGATAGAAAAGGGTATAAGGCGGGAGCGCTGAAGCACGGAATGCAATTTGCCAGAGGTGAATTTATTGCCATTTTTGATGCAGACTTTTTACCCAATGCAGATTTCTTGAAAAAAACCATTCCGTATTTCGATGACCCTGATACAGGGGTGGTGCAAACGCGTTGGGAACATATCAATGAGAATTACAGCTTGATAACTCGACTTCAGGCATTTCAATTGAATGTGCACTTTACCGTGGAGCAGCGTGGCAGACACGCGGGTAATTTTCTTTTGCAATTCAACGGAACAGCCGGAGTGTGGAGAAGGGCCACAATCGATAGCGCAGGAGGCTGGGAAGCGGATACCTTGACAGAAGATTTAGATTTAAGCTACAGGGCGCAATTAAAAGGGTGGAAGATTGTTTTTAGAGAAGATATTGCTTCACCGGCGGAATTGCCTTCAGAAATGAACGGATTAAAATCTCAGCAATTCAGATGGATGAAAGGGGGAGCCGAAACGGCTAAGAAAATGCTTCCTACCGTTTGGAAATCAGACATTCCACTAGTGAAAAAGATTCATGCTTCCATGCACTTGCTGGCCAGTTCGATCTTTCTTTGTGTTTTTATTATGGGTGTATTTAGTGTTCCGATTTTGTTTTTTATCAATCCCTTACAACTGGAACCTGATTATTTTGGCGTCTTTTTAATTTCACTCATTTCGATCATATTTGTCTATTACGTAGCAAATGTAGATCAGGAATGGAAAGAGGGCAACAAGTTGTGGTTGATCGTTAAGTTTATCTTTATTTTCCCCATCTTTTTGGCCCTTTCTATGGGACTGTCATTGCACAACTCAATTGCTGTACTCCAGGGTTATTTGGGTAAGCAATCGGCATTTATAAGAACACCTAAATTCAACATCAAAGGATTGGCAGATTCATTCAAAAAAGAAAAATATCAGGCGACCAAGATATCTTCGGTCACCATTATGGAAGGGTTGTTATCGATCTATTTTATGATGGGTGTTATTGCTGCGATTTATATTGGTGAGAATACCTTTTTGATGTTGCATATTTTACTTACAATTGGATATGGTGCTACTTTTTATTATACCTTAAAGCATCGGAACGTCTAATAGGAATTTTATGAAATGGTCGCAAGGATTAGCAACGGTACTACTAGTAGCTGCGACAGTTTACTTGGGTTTTGTACCCCAACAATTTGACTTTTCTCAAATACTTGCTGGAGGAAGTCTGGCATTTTTGGCTTATGAATTCCTTTCGTTTTACAGGCAACCAACCATTACGTCGATCCTGATCGTTGGTATTTTAGTAAGAGTTCTCCTTGTCTTTGCATTTCCTAATCTGTCTGATGACATCTATCGATTTTTATGGGATGGTCAACTGATTGGTCTGGGGATGAATCCATTTGGATATCTGCCTTCGGACTTAATTATGCATGGGGCTGAAGGGGTGTCCAGTGAATTATTTGAGCAAATGAATAGTCCTGAATACTATACGATTTATCCACCTGTCGCTCAATTGATTTTTTATGCTTCAACGATATTCAGCACTGATTTTTATACGATGAGCCTGGTGATAAAAATTATTTTTTTGGTGGCAGAAATATTCACCTTTTTGGGGATCGTTAAAATCCTGGAAGCTTTAGGAAAAGATAAGTCACTTTCCATTTTGTATTTCCTGAATCCACTCATTTTGGTGGAGGGTATGGTGAATCTTCATTTTGAGATTATAATGATTGTCTTTTTCATCTGGGCACTCTACTTTATTTTTGTAAAAAAATATTTGGCCTGGGGAGCATTACTTTTCACCTTATCCATTGCCAGTAAACTTCTCCCCTTACTTTTTTTACCGTATTTCTTTTTTAGGTTGAAGGGAAAACAACGAATCCAATTCTTTTTACTTGGGACACTATTTGTACTGCTTGCTTTCTCCCCGATAATATTTGGGTTGGATTTTCAGAATTTTGGTTCCAGCATTGATCTTTATTTTCAGAAATTTGAGTTTAACGGTGGAATCTATTATGTTTTGCGATACTTCGGAAAACTATATTCTGGATACAATCTTATTCATTATATTGGACCTACACTTGGTCTAATGGCTTGTTTTTTGATTGCTATAAAAGCATATTTGCAGAAAGAGTATAGTTTACAAAGTTTTCTTGAATTTGCCTTTTTTAGTTTTCTGGTATATCTTTTTTCCACTACTACCGTACATCCCTGGTACTTGAGTATTCCGATTTTACTAAGTGTTTTTGTGAAGTGGAGGTTTGCGATCCTTTGGTCATTTTTGGTTCTGCTCACCTATATCAATTACAGCTATGATCCTTATTGGGAGAATCTTTGGATTGTGGCCTTGGAATATCTTTTTGTATTTGGTTTTTTAGTTTTCGAAATATTCAGAAATAATAACTTTTGGAGATTGAATGTTACACAAAAAAAATCATGAGTACATTTGTCCAGTATCTCGGTGCTTTTCAGCGACTTCTCCGAGAAACACGGTGTAAATTCCTCATGCTCTCCTATTTCTCCAATTCCATCTTTCCCTATATTTGCCGTTCAATTTGAAAATACGATTTCCTGCATGAAATTTACCATTCACAAAACAGATTCTAAATCAAAGGCGAGAGCCGGTACACTATCACTTGGCCATGGTGATATTGAGACTCCTATATTTATGCCCGTAGGTACCCAAGGTACGGTTAAAGGAATCCATCAGACAGAATTGAACGATCCCATCAAGGCACAAATTATTTTAGGGAATACGTATCATCTATACTTAAGACCCGGCATCGAATTAATTCAAAAAGCAGGAGGTTTGCATAAGTTTATTGGGTGGGATAAACCGATGTTGACAGACAGCGGGGGCTACCAGGTGTATTCACTGAAGGGAATGCGAAAGATCAAAGAAGAAGGAGTTAAATTTCAGTCCCATATTGATGGATCAAGGCACAATTTTACGCCTGAATATGTAATGGACGTACAACGAACTATCGGCGCGGACATCATTATGGCATTTGATGAATGCACGCCCTATCCATGCGATTATAAGTATGCCGAACGATCAATGCATATGACACATCGGTGGTTGGAAAGATGTATAAAACGGTTTGATAGTACTCAGCCTATGTACGACTATGATCAGGTATTTGCTCCCATCGTGCAAGGAAGTACGTACCCTGATCTAAGGAAACAATCTGCCGAATATATTGCAGGTACAGATCGTGAAATTAACGCCATTGGTGGCCTTTCTGTGGGTGAGCCGCACGAAGATATGTATGCCATGACGGATTTGGTAACCGATATTTTGCCTAAAGAAAAACCCAGATACCTCATGGGCGTTGGATTACCAGAAAATATTTTGGAGTCCATCGCATTAGGAATTGATATGTTTGATTGTGTACTTCCCTCTCGCAATGGTCGACATGGCATCATATACACCTCTAAAGGCGTTCTAAACATGAAAAATGCAAAATGGAAGGAAGACTTTTCTGCCATTGATGAAGACAGTGGAGCTATTACCAGTCGAATCCATACGAAAGCCTATCTAAGACATCTGTTTCATGTAAAAGAGATTTTAGCTGCACAAATCGCTACCTTACAAAACCTTACGTTCTTTTTATGGTTGGTAAATACTGCCAGAGTAAAAATTATGGAAGGTGTTTTTACAGAATGGAAGGAAGCCACACTAAAGGAAATTACCAGGAGGCTATGATGTTACTATCTTTGGATTTTTACCGAAAAAAAATTGAAGCAAAAGTTAGCATAAGCATTGATTAAAAAGCTGGACATATACATCATTAAGAAGTACCTCAGTACTTTTGTATTTACGATCTTGATGATCACGATGATTGCAATCGCCATTGACTTTTTTGAAAAAATCAATAAGTTTTTGGTGGATACGGTGACGACTCGAGAAATTATTTTTGACTACTACCTCAACTTTATTCCCTGGATCAACGGTCTTTTGTGGCCGCTCTTTGCCCTTTTGGCGGTGATATTTTTTACCAGCAGACTGGCTTCACAAACAGAGATTGTATCCATGCTGAGTGCAGGGATCAGCTATCGACGCATTATGCGTCCATATCTTATAGCCGCCTTCCTTATCGCTTTAACACATTGGGTAGGAAAGAATTATTTGATTCCCAGAAGCAATAAGATCAAGGGAGAATTCGAAAGCGAACATATTCGAAGGAGTAACAAACAAACACTGGAAGATAATACGCACTTCTTTTTAAGTCCAAATGAAAAAGTCTACATAAAATACTTCAGAAAATCGGATAGCACTGCGAATACATTTAGACTGGAAAAATTTGAAGAGGAAAAATTAGTTTTCATTTTAAAGGCCAGAAAACTGGAGTTTAAAGAAAAGCCCAATCTTTGGACGCTTAAGGATTACGAATATCACTCCTTTGATGGAATGGATGAAGAGCTTGTTATAAAGAATGGTGATACCATGGATACGACCTTCAATTTCACGCCTAAAGACTTTTTTCGATATAGTAATCAAATGGAGATGATGTCCACTACTGATCTTAGAAACTTCATACTTGAAGAAGAAAAGAGAGGGATTGATACCGCAAAAAAATTCAAAACCGAGCTTTACAGTAGAAGTGCAGATCCATTTACGATTATCATTCTTACGATCATGGGATTTGCGATTGCCTCAAGAAAGACAAGAGGCGGTATGGGATTTCATTTGGCCGCTGGAGTGATTCTTGGCTCGGCGTTTGTAATTATCCAAAAGTTTAGTATGACCTTCTCCATCAATCTAGGATTATATCCTATTATTGGTGCATGGATACCGAATATTGTTTTTGGAATCGTCACGATCTTTCTGGTAAAAAATGCTCAGAAATAGATTTTTATTCAAGATTTGATCGCAGAAAGATAATAAAGCGTTAAAGCTCAAATCTCGAATCTTGCACCTGATAAACAATTCCCTATATTTGCCACTTCTCCTTTGAAAAGGGATTGTTTCATTAAAAAAGAACTGAATGGTATTATCAATGACTGGTTATGGACAAGCCAGTAGCCAATTTAAAGACAAGACAATACGTGTAGAAATCAAATCCCTAAATGGTAAAACATCGGATATTCGTTGTAAGGTGCCGGGAAGCTATAAGGAAAAAGAGATTCAGCTAAGAAAGAATCTCATGGATAGAGCTTTTCGAGGCAAATTCGATTTTACACTTACCATAGAATCGGATAAAGGGGATGATGAATATGGTCTCAACAAGGCACTGTTTAAAAAGTATTACTTGGAATTAACCGAATTGAAAGAGGAATTGGGAATTCAGGAGGGAGATATCATTCAGTCGATTTTGAGAATACCGAATGTAGTTGGTGCGGTGAATGAAGAGGTAGATGAGGAAGAATGGAAGTTTGTGCTTCAAACAACAGATATGGCAATCGATGCGCTGAACAATTTTAGGGCCGAAGAGGGAAGAGCGGCGGAAAAGGATTTGAAAGAAGCTGCCAGCTCTATTTCTGGGCTTTTACAACAAGTCGAGCCATTTGAAAATAACAGGATAGAAAATCTCAAAGAACGATTTCGAAAAAACCTGGAGGAATTCCAAACGGATGAACAAGTAGATCGAAATAGATTTGAACAAGAAATCATCTACTATCTTGAAAAATTAGATATCAATGAAGAAAAAGTAAGACTGGCCCAGCATTGTAAATACTTTAATGAGGTTTTGGAAAGCGGACATCCGGCAATAGGCAAGAAATTAGGATTTATTGCGCAGGAGATGGGTAGAGAGATCAATACACTGGGGGCGAAGGCAAATGATAAAAACATTCAACAGCTGGTAGTGTCAATGAAAGATTCGCTGGAACGAATAAAAGAACAAGTTGCTAATATTGTATAGATGAAGGAGTTGAATAGGGAAGGAAAGATGTTCATATTTACTGCGCCTTCCGGAGCGGGCAAGACGACTATTGTTCGTCACCTTTTAGAAAAGTACGATTTTTTGGATTTTTCAATTTCTGCTACGACCAGAGAAAAAAGAGCGCATGAGATTGATGGTGTAGACTACTATTTCCTGTCCAAGGAAGAATTTGAGCGACGAGTTGAGAACGATGAGTTTTTGGAATGGGAAGTGGTATATGAAGACCGATACGGTACGTTAAAGAGTGAAGTAGAACGGGTATGGTCCTTAAACAAGCATATTGTTTTTGATATTGAAGTAAAAGGTGCGACCAACATTAAGCACCTTTATGGAGATCGATGCAAGGCAATATTCATAAAACCTCCATCCCTTGCGATCTTGATCGATCGACTCAAGAACCGGAATACAGAATCAGAGTCCAGTCTTAAAAATAGAATTGCACGCGTAAAAAGAGAAATGACCTATCAAAACACCTTTGATGCGGTATTGGTAAATGATATGTTGGATGTGTCACTAAAGGAGGCAGAATTTTTTGTGGAAACATTTCTCTACGGAAAACCGTTTGAAGAGGAAGAGTAGAATGTTAAATATGGAACCCGTTTCGGCAACAACACACGGAGTAAAAGTAACAGTACAATCGAAATATCATGAAGATCAATCTAGACCTTCATTGAATAAGTACATTCATTCGTATGATATTACGATCACCAATTATTCTGGCCTGGATATTCAACTTATTAGCCGACATTGGATTATTACGGATTCTAACGGAAAGATAAGGGAGTTAAAGGGCGATGGTGTGGTCGGTCTACAGCCTATTCTGGAACCAGAGGAGTCGCATTCCTATACCTCAAGATGCCCATTTTCGACACCGGTGGGAAAGATGAGCGGAAGTTATATAATGATTCGCAAAGCAGATAATAGCGTCTTCGAAGTTGAAATTCCTGAATTTAAATTAATCGCCGATTTCAAGATGAATTAACTAATTCATCTTGAAAACTTTTATTTTGTTGGAAGTCAAATAATTCTGGTACAGCTTCTTCTCAATCTGCTCCAAAAGATCTTTTTTTCGACTATTGATAATCACCTTTTTCATCTGGTCTCTTACATACGATAGAGGAGGGATTTCATTTTTCTCCTTGTATTCTGTTACCTTAATGAAATACTCCAATGAACCATCATGTTTTTGTACATCTCCCTTTTTTGAAAAATCTCTTTTCTTAAACTTATTTTCTGGTAAAAAGGATAAGAAGTGGTCAATCGTGTGCCATTCGTCTTCCATGTTGAGGTCAAATACTGCATTTTCACTAATGTAGGCATTTACGTTAGCTGTATCATTTCTTTGCCAATTCCGATAAAAACCTTCAATCCTTCGGGATTTATCTGGAATTTTTACGATGCGAGCTTTGCAAATGGGTTCAGCCAGGAGGTATTGCTCTTTGTTGACATTGTAATATTCTTCTTCCTGTGCTGCGGTTATCGTCGTGTCCAAGTCCTTTTCAATCAACAATTGTCGATAATTGTGTAGGATCAATGAAGATCGATAATCATCAATCAACTTGTCAATATCTAAATCGGGAGGAAAGTTTTTTTCCGCTTCATTTAAGACGACATTTCTCACCAACCATGCCTCTATGATGGCATTCTGCTGGGCAAGACTATCCTGTACACTTGAAGCTGAGATCATAGCATCGATATCAGAATAGAACAATTTTCTGGATTCCACGGTGGCTAGAAGGATATCTCCCTCTTTGGATTTTTGCACAGTAGAAGACAATTGATCACAGCCGGTCTCAAATACTAGTACCAGAAGGCAAAACCCAGTTATGAATCGTGCTGTTATCAATAGATTTATTTGTTTATCAATGCATTGTAAACATCTTGGTCGATTTCCACTTCAAATTCTTTTCTCAATTCTGAAATCCACTTTTGCTCGAGTTGATCCTGGTAATCTGCTACCACATATCCTCGTGCTTCTTTCAAGGATTTTCTTCTGGAAGGAGATACCTTAACTACTTTCTTGAACAAAGATTTTTTGCTGTTGGTATCAATAATAGGCTCTGAAATTGATTTTTTCTTGAATTCTAAACCTAATAACTCTTTACTTCCCGGTTCAACCACTACCTCGCTATACTCGATCATTTCCTTGCCATCTTTATTGAATCGCTTCAATGTCTTTTCGGAATCGTGCTTTTTCGCACATTTCATGATCTTCTTTAGCTGTTTCTTGTCTGTCGTATTCACGATATACTTTCCAATAGTAGCCTGCTCTTCGTAGATATACTTACTCTTATTTTGCTCGTAGAAATTATATAAACCAAGTGTGTCTTGATTCGCCTTATCCCAAACGTTGATCTTGGTTGCTTCAAAAAGTAAAATTCCTTCCCTGTACTCTCGCATCAATGATCTGAATTCTGGATATTTATTTTCCAAATTGGCTTGCTCAAATTCGTATGCTTTTTCTTTGACAAATTCCTGATATACTTCTTCTACGGCTTCTTCCAATGGTTTTGACTTATCAAATTGACTTCTTAGTCGTGTTTGTCTTCTTGCAAATGCGGCAAAGTCTGAAATGCTTTCATCCGAATTTGGTCCAAAAGACAATAAAACGTCATCTTTCATATCCGCTGCAGGACGCCATCGGTAAGAATAGAAATTTTCATCTAACGTGGCCGTAAATTTATCAAGTACACTTCTTCTTTCTCTGAATTGGCTTGTCTCTTTGATTTTCGAGATCATCTTTTCCTGAGCCACTTGATATCTATCATATTTTTTAATTCGGTCTTTCAACATTAGTTTTAACTCTTCAAGCGTTTTAGGCTTTGGTTTGCTTATACGTTTGATGATATGGTAACCAGATTTTGTATCTATCGGTCGAGTGTAGTCACCATCTTTTTCCAATCCAAATGCTGCATCTTCAAATTTAGAATCGTAGACTCCAATGCCAAAAGCAGGCAGTACACCACCTTTATCTTTATTGTTTTTGTCTTCAGAATAGCTTTTGACTAATTCTGCAAAATCGGCTCCTCCTTCAAGGACAACATACAGACTATCGATTAATTTTTTGGACTTTTCTATGGATGCTTTGTTGGTCTTGTCAATTTTACGAAAGATTTGAGCTATTTCAATTTCGCCTCGTGCAGGTCTCTTCTCGGTTACTTTGATAAGATGGTAACCCAATTTGGTTTCAATTGGATCTGAAACTTCATTTGGATTGAGCGTATACATCGCATTTTCCAACTCGTAAAATCCTGTAGGCAGATTGGCCGTGATAAAACCTAAATCACCACCTTTATTTTTAGAATTCTTATCCTCGGAATATTGCTTTGCCAATTCTGCAAAAGACTTTCCTTCACGCAATTGCTGTTTGATATTAAGAAGTTTTTTCTGAGCATTTTGCTTGGCTTTGTTAGGGCCTTTGGTTTTTACCTGAATAAGAATGTGGCTAATTCGTACATCCTCCGTTTTTCGTTCGTAAATTTCTTGCACCAACTTGTCGAAGACTTCTTTGTCGGTTAGAAAAGAATTGGCCAATTGAGTGCGATATCCCTGTAGCTCTTTTTGGAGTGCAACAATGGTATCAAGTTTCATTGCTTTAGCCTTCTCAACTTTCAGCTTAAATTTTGTGTAGAGATCTATATATTCGTCCAGGCTCTTTTGACTGTAATCGGCATTGTCACCATTATTTTTTTCATAGATGTAACTGAATTCATCTACGGTCACATTATTACCGCCAACCGTGATTAAAACGTCACTTCCTTTTTGCGCTTGTATCGAACATATGGTTATTGAAGCAATACACGTGATAAATATTCTTTTCAACATTATTATTTGTTTTCTATTTCTTGAAATTCGCTGCAAAAATATAAAAATAGCCAGGGTTTAAGCCCTATCCCATCAGTTTAGATTTTTGTTAAGAAAGTAATTACGATAATTGAGGAAGTAAAATTGTCGTTATGGCTCAAAAAATTGAAAATTACTCACCTTCTCTGAGGGCCATTGTAGAATAAAAAGGAGATTCCAAACATCATAATATTCTCATCTAATTCGCTTGGCGCTATAGTGCTTTGCGGGTCTAATTGAAGTTCGACATCCTGAATGTTATAGGGAGACCATGTGGTTGTGATAAAGGGTCTTAGAGAAAAGGCGACAGCCTTGGAAGGCACTTCAATGATAAAATAGAACTTGCTATTCAACACCGACTCTTCAAAAATTGTTCTTCTCCCGGACGAAGCAGAAAAATTTGTACCATATTTCAAGGTTTGATTGCCTATGGTAGCTCCAACTCCGAATGTTCCGAAGTAGTTTTCAAGCCCAATAGAATAATTGAATAACGATATTCGCCAGTCGTCATTTCCTAAAGAACCATCCGCTTGAAGTACATTTATAGCTTCTGAACTTCCACTTGACGATGATACCCCAACATCAATACCCAAATTGTCAAACTTATATCGTAAACCTAATTCAATTCCGTGATAAAAGCGGGCTGGGGAAAGCGATTGTTCCGCTTGAGGATTTAAAGCATTGAATCGGTCAAAAACAGATTTTGTTGCTCCCAAATTTGCATAGCCCAGATTATAGCCCACCTTAATATTGGCCTGACCAATGACAGTAGACGTAATACCAAGAAATAGCAACCCTAGAATAAGATTTAATAATTTTGAATTGGAAGCTAAGCGCATCGAATAAGATCATTAATTGTAATCACAAAGAAAGATAAAATTCATCAACTATGAAGAAAGTATTAGTTGAAAGTGAGAAGATGGAATAAATTCATGTTGCCTACAAGCATTTGAACTAAAGATTTTACAGCAAAGTTGTTTCAAAAATTTAACTCAGAGTTAAATTTTCTATATTTGTAAACTTTAATCCATTTTTTAATATTGAATGGATACTTTAATTATTCAAAATGAAGTTAGTTAGAGTTGAATTTAGGGTTCAATCTAAAGAGATATTACTTCACCAAAAAGACACAAAAAATTACCATCTATGGCTAGAAGAATAGCAAAAGCAGCGGTACTTGGCTCCGGGGTTATGGGATCCGGTATTGCCTGTCATCTTGCAAATATTGGCCTGGAAGTGATTATGCTGGACATTGTTCCATTTGATCTTCCAGAAGACAAGAAAAACGACAAAGAAGCGAGAAACAGTATTGTGAATGGAGCATTGAAGGCTGCATTGAAGGCGAAACCCGCTCCACTTTATGATAAATCGTTTGCATCACGAATTACCACAGGGAATTTTACCGATGATTTCGAATCTATCAGCGATTGTGATTGGATAATTGAAGTGGTGGTAGAGCGTCTGGATATCAAACAACAGATATTTGAAAAGGTAGATGAGTACAGAAAATTGGATTCTTTAGTGACCTCTAATACATCGGGAATTCCAATTTATATGTTGGCAGATGGAAGATCTGAAAATTTTATTAAAAACTTCTGCGGAACTCACTTTTTCAATCCCGCTCGATATATGCGACTTTTTGAGGTGATTCCTCATGCTTCCACCGATCCTGAAGTGGTTGATTTTTGGATGGAGTATGGTGATAAGTTCTTAGGAAAGCAAAGTGTAAAGTGCAAAGATACTCCGGCCTTTATCGCCAATCGAATTGGATTTTTTACAGGGAATAAAGTACTGGAATTGACCCAAAAATATGGTTTGAAGATCGAAGAAGTCGATAAGTTGACCGGTGCGGCGATTGGATTTCCGAATACCGGAAGTTTTCGGTTGGTCGATTTAGTGGGACTTGATACCAGTGTCAAAGTAACGAAAGGAGTAATTGATAATTGTCCCGACGACGAATACGTAGCCGTTGTCAAAGAAGCTGGAAATCCCAAATTCATTGATTTTTTACTGGAGAATAAGTTCTTCGGTGATAAGTCAAAACAAGGATATTACAAAAAGACCAATGAAAGAGATGATAAAGGCAAGCGTGTTATACTGGCATTGGATCTTGAAATATTAGAATATAAACCTTCTATCAAACCAAGGCTGGACGCAATTGGAGTCTCGAAAAAGGTCGAGCTTATGGACAAGCGAATCCAACAGATGATGGCCCTGGAGTCCAGTGATGGCAAGTTTATTAAAGACTTTCTATTGGGAACAATAGCGTACGCTGCAAATAGAATTCCTGAAATTTCGGATGACATCTACAGTGTCGATAATGCGATGAAAGCTGGATATGCCTGGACGTACGGCCCATTTGAATTCTTTGATTTTATTGGTCTGAAAGAGGGTGTTGAAATGGGTGAAGCCAATGGTGAATCCTTCCCTAAATGGATTCACGACATGATAGCGGATGGTCAGACTTCTTTCTACAAATCAGAAGATGGACAACGAAAGTATTATGACCTCGGCAGTAAGTCGTATAAAGTCATTCCAGGTACAGAAGAGTTTATCCATTTGGATAATTATAGAGACAAAGAACCCATATACAAAAATGCGGAGTGCACCCTGCATGATATTGGCGAGGGTGTGTTATGTTTTGAATTCACCTCTTCGGCAAATACGATTGGAGAGGCTACAGGAGAAGGGTTGATGCAAGCGTTGGAAATAGCTCAAGATGGAGATTGGAAGGGTATTGTAATTGGAAATAATGCCAAGAACTTTTCTGTAGGTGCGAATCTGATGGCTGTAGGTATGATTGCCATGCAGAAAGATTTTGATACACTGGCTCAGATGGTCCATGGTTTTCAGCAAGTAAATATGAATATTCGATATTCGAAAATTCCAGTCGTTTGTGCTACTCAGGGTTATGTTTTTGGAGGAGGTTGTGAAATTTTGATGCACTGTGATGCAGCTGTAGTTGCAGCCGAATCATACATAGGTTTGGTTGAAGTCGGAGTTGGTTTGATCCCCGGTGGTGCCGGAACTAAAGAATTTGCTTTGAGAGCATCGGATTCATTCTTCGAAGGGGATGTCCAGATTCCAACGTTGATAGAGAAGTTAAAAGCTATTGCCACAGCTAATGTTTCTACTTCTGGATACGAAGGGTTCAACAATGGGACCTTACTCAAGGAAAGAGATCGTATTGTAGTAAATACATCCCGAGTGCTTTCCGAGGCCAAAAAAGAAGTTTTGAGATTATCAGAAAATTATACACCTCCAGTACCAAAAAAAGCTACCGTATTAGGTCGAGGTGCGTTGAGTACTTTGTATACCGCCATCAATGAATTCAAGCTTGGAAATTACATGTCCGATTATGATGTGGAAATCTCCAGGAAGATCGCATATGTCTTGTGTGGTGGCGATCTTACTCAAACACAAGAAGTTTCAGAACAGTACTTATTGGATATTGAAGGAGAAGCCTTTTTAGAGTTATTGAAAAATCAAAAGACTTTGGATCGAATCCAATATATGTTGATGAAAAAAAAACCACTACGTAATTGATAATTAATAATGTATAATGAATAATTAAAAACGCTCATTGTACAATTTGAATTATCAATTGTTAATCATTAATTATCAATTAAAAAAAGATGGAAGCATACATAATAAAAGGATTGAGATCACCCGTAGGTAAAGCAAAAAGAGGTGGTTTTAAAAATTATAGATCGGATGATTTAGCGGTTGATGTATTAGGTCAATTGTTGGATTCGGTCCCACAAATAGATCGCAAATTGGTGGATGATGTTATTGTAGGATGTGCAAATCCGGAAGGGGAGCAGGGATTGCAAGTTGGCAGATTGATTGCAGCAAGAGCCTTGGGGCAAGAAGTGCCGGGGATGACAGTGAATCGATATTGCGCTTCGGGTCTGGAAACCATTTCAATTGCGGTTGCCAAAATCAAGGCTGGTATGGGCCATATTTATGCAGCGGGAGGTACAGAGAGTATGAGCATGATTCCAATGACTGGGTATAAATTGACCCCAAGTTACAAGGCGGCGATGGACAATATCAACTATCACGTGGGAATGGGTTCAACCGCAGAAGCTGTAGCTACTAAATATAATGTAACCAGAGAGGAAGCGGATGCGTTTTCGGTAAGATCGCACGAAAGAGCTGCGGCAGCCATTGATGCCGGGAAATTTGATGATGAAGTCGTACCGATCACAGTAGAAGATGTTTTTGTGAAAGATGGCAAGCGTGTTGAAGCCAGCCATACTGTAACCATGGATGAAGGCGTTCGCCGAAGTACTTCTCTGGAAGGGTTGGCAAGATTGAGACCGGTTTTCAAACAAAATGGTGTAGTAACTGCGGGCAATAGTTCGCAAATTTCTGATGGCTCTGCCTTTGTGTTGGTAGTGAGCGAGCAAATGGTAAAAGAATTGAATCTGGAACCTATTGCGCGTTTGGTATCTTGTTCGGTAGGTGGTGTGGATCCATTGTATATGGGCATCGGGCCATGTGTGGCGATTCCAAAAGCCCTGAAGCAAGCCGGGATCAAGTTGGATGATGTAGATCTTATCGAATTAAATGAAGCATTTGCGACACAATCCTTAGCCGTAATCAAGGAAGTGGGCCTAAATCCTGAAAAGGTTAATGTCAATGGAGGTGCCATTGCTTTAGGTCATCCACTGGGATGCACAGGAGCCAAATTGAGTATTCAGGTCTTAAACGAACTGAAAAGACAAAATGGAAAATACGGAATGGTGACAGCTTGCGTGGGAGGAGGTCAGGGCATTGCCGGTATTTTTGAGATGCTTTAAAAATATTGGACCTTCGGTTATTAAATTTTTATAGTTTAGTAAGCGTGAAGGTTTTAAATTTTTTTTAATGAAGATTTTGGTCGTATCTAATTATCGCGGATTTCACATTTGCCGCCCTGAAGCTGAAATTTTCGTAGGATTAAAAGAGATGGGTCATGACATTACGGTAATGACATATCCCGGTGCGGCTTATATCGAGCGATTTCAAGAAAAAGGAATTCGTGTAATTCAAAATCATCCGTCCAAGAGATACGATCCGGGGTTTATTCGATTGTTGAGAGAAGAGTTGAAAATAGGGAATTATGATATTCTCCAACTGTTTAACAACAAGGCTATTTCGAATGGTGTTTGGAGTGCCAAGGGCATAGATGTGAAAGTTGTGATTTACCGTAGTGCCTCGTGGAACATGTCCTGGATGAATCCGATTAATTATTTGAAGTTTTTTCATCCCAGAATAGATTATGTTATTTGCAATTCGGAAGAGATTCGTGAGAAATTTCTAGCAGTGCCTTTTTACAATCCGAATAATGCAATCACCATTCATAAAGGGCATGATACGGCGTGGTTCAAGAGTGTTGAGCCACTTGATATCCGAAAGGAATTGGGTATTGACCGTGACGACTTATTGCTTGTCAATGTAGCGAATAATAGAAAATTCAAGGCGATTCCGGATTTACTGAAGGCTATGAAATATATTTCCTCGGGAAGTAAGATCTCATTGTTGATCATCGGTAAAAATATGGAAACGTCTGAAATTAAACGATTGAGTACTGAATCCGGGAATGCGGATAAAATTCACTTTTTGGGATACCGCAAAGATGCAATCAATATTGTGGCCGCCTGTGATGCCTTTGTATTGCCTTCTATCGGAGGAGAGTCACTTACAAAAAGTGTCATTGAAGCCATGTCGATGGGAGTGGTTCCTATAATTTCGGATATTCGAGGGAATGCGCTCCTGGTGGATGATGGTATAAACGGGTTTACTTTTCAAAAATCGAATCCAAAGGACCTGGCGAAAAAGATTCTATATGTCTACGAGAATCAACAATTATTACCGGAGATGTCAATACAGGCGAAATCTAAAATAGACACCAAAATCCATACCTCAGAAACCGTAAAACGCTATGCTGAATTCTACGACTCAGTCATTAATTAAATCTTAATCTAGGCGTGATGATAACTTATGAAAGTTTGATTCCGTTTATTGATCGAATGCTTGCCTATTGGTTTATTTTGTAATGAAATTAAAATACGATGAGAACTCTATTACTTTTAGCGATGATCTTCTTGATAGGGATAAATGGGTATGCTCAAAAAGATTGGGAATTACAAAAGAATCAAAAAGGAATCAAAGTCTGGACCAAAGATTATCCAAATTCTAAATTCAAACAATTCAAAGCTACTACCACTTTTAAAGCGGAACTGGCCAACGTTGTTGCTGTTTTTCTGGATATTGAAAATATGGGCGCTTGGTATGATCGGGTAGAAAAGGTAACGATGGTAGAGAAGTTTTCGGAAATGGAAGGTACGTATAAGATTGATTTTGAACTTCCCTGGCCGGTTAAGGATCGAATTAGTGCGGTGAGAGCGGTTCTCAATCATGATCCTGGTACGAATGTAGTCACGGTCCGCACCAAATACGAAGATGGCATCATCGAGGAATCGGACCGATTGGTAGTGACAGATATTCATAGCGAGTGGATATTAACACCTACGAATAACGGCATGGTTGAGATCTTCCATAAAGGATATATGCACCCTGCGGGTAGCTTGCCAGCCTGGATAGCGAATAGTGGGGTGAAAGACGGACCGGTAAAGACCCTAAGTGCATTGCGGGATATTCTACCCAATTATGCTGGTGTTGAGGTTGATTTTCTCAAATGACCTATTTAATCTGATCATAGAGGGCATTCCGGTATACAATGTCCTGGTTCAAATCCATTTTGAAGTACTTGGCAGGACCACCTGCAATCAATAGGATCAAAGTCTTCATAAAAATTATCACATGATATTACGCCTATGCTGCCTTCTAGTTGAATGGATTTTTCACCTAGATCCAAGTTGAACTGGTATTTGACTTCTCCTAATACAGGTTTTTGATTAGCGTTGAGTGAAGAAGTAGGAATATCCATTACAAGAAAATTGTTACGAATTTGCAGAAAATCCAACCCTTCGTTTGTTTCTAAAAATACCTGATCATCGTTGAAAAGTTTCACGTCGATATGATCCCATGTTTTAGATGGATTATCTACAAGGATACGAAAGGAGTTGCTTTGAGATGCCACTACATTAGCAGCTACGATATTCAATCCGGTGATATTTCCTTTGGAGGTGTCTATGTGAAAATTATCAATACATTTACATTGGTAACGGTCACTGCAACCAGAAAAAATAGATATTATTAAGGCAACTATTAGAAATGTTCTTATCGTCATCATAGCGTTTTTATCTATTAGAATAACTTTGTCGCTTAAGTGATGCTTTTTATCATATGAAGCGATCTATATACTGTAGAGACACCTAACTCGATTCACATAAAATGGGACCAACGATACAGTTTTTTGTTTCAGCGTGTAATGTGATATAGGCAAGATCTCATTTTTTTATTGGAAATTTGAGGATTGATTTGAACTTGAATATTTTAGCCCCTTAAAACTATTCACTAAATGAAAAGTGTAGCGTTATCTTAAATTCGTATGAACTATAGATGTCTACATATCTGTGTTTTACTTGTTGTTGCCAATCTGTGTTTAGGCCAGTTTTCAGGTACTGATCCGTATGTAGAAAAATTTAGCATTAGAAACGGTTTGCCAAGTTTGGAGGTTTATGATTTGTCAATTGATAGTTTAGGCAACCTTTGGGCTTCTACTGATCGTGGCATATCAAAGTACAACGGATATAATTTTGAGACCTTTACAACCAGCGAGGGAATCTATCACAATACAAACTTTGAGATCAATGAAGGGCCCAATGGTGAATTATGGTTTGTTTCATATGATGGAGGATTGTTCTATGTAGACAACAATGGTTTTGGAGAATTAGAACTCTTGACCGAATTGAAAAGTTTTTCGAAAGGGAGATGGGTTTCCAGGATGTTGTTTGATGACTCGAAAATAGTAATAACCACCATAAAATATAATCAGCAATATATAGTGCTGGATTTGAATGAAAAAGATTTTAAAATCCTCAGTGTTAAAGATTCAAATCAAAAACATCACATACAACTCTCAGACGAATTATTTGAGATTAGATACGGTACAAATCAAATCTACTGTCATACAGATCATGGCTTTGATCGTTTCAACTTTACTTTTCAAAATGGTGAAAGGTATGCCGTTTTCGGTTCTAAATTATATCAAATAAAAAAAGGAAAGATTGAGCTTGTAAAAGAGATGGAGCAATACTCCATTGATTATGTTTATACTGAAGATGAAAATAATATTTGGTTTGGTACGGATAAAGGATTGTTGCATTTTGAAGAAGAAGATTTACATTCTGAACCGGATAGATTTTTTAGACATCTATCGATTACCTCGATCAAAAAGGATTTGGATCATAATTATTGGGTGTCCTCGTTGGAAGACGGCATTTACCTGATCCCTTCCTTTGCAATCAATTCAATTAGCATAGAGTCTTCTCTCCAACGTCCGGAGAAGTGGATATTTTTTGGAGAGTCCGCGGATGACATGATGATAGGAACATCGAATAAAAGGCTTTTTAGAATGAAAGTAGATGATACGGATTCTAAATGTTACCCAAGATTTCAGCCAATCAAAAATGATATCATCTTTGATAATTATTCGAGTTTCTATTTGCCTGCTCAGTTTGAATATTTGGATGCGCTAAACGATAGGTTGGCCAGGAGTTTTTTCCCTGTAACATTAGACGAAAAGAATTTGGAGATATGGGTTGATATTGGGTATAAAATTCGAATGGATGATTTAATTTATTATTCTACAAGCAATGAAGAAAATAAATTAAACAAAAAGATAACAACCATAAGACCTGCAGAAGGTGAAGGGTATTGGATAGGTACCACAAATGGAATGTTTAAGGTGAATGAAGATTTCAAATATGTCATTCATCAAATTGAACTTAAAGAAAAACTTCAAACTAGAATCTCTGATATTCATGTATTGTCTGATAAAGAATTGTTAATATCTACAATTGCCAATGGAATAATTTATTGTGGTGAGAATTTTGATTTGGAAATTAACAAAAGTCTAGGATTGTCCAGTGATCTGGTGAACAAGGTTGAGGTTCAAAACGATACACTCTTATGGGCTGCTACCAATAATGGATTGAACAAAATAATGCTCAAGAGAGATAACGATGATATACCTATCGTAGAAAGGATTGAGATTTATTCTACATTTGATGGTTTATCCAGTAACTACATTAATGATGTCAGATTTCGTTATGGAAAATTGTGGTTGGCCTTAGATAATGCCATTAATTTTTTTTCACCAGAGGAACTTGAAAGAGACATTTCGATTCCTACCATGTTGATTGACAAGATAAATGAAGTAGGAAGCCAAACATTAGTTCCTGACAATCACAAATTTGATTACAATACGAATGGCGTAGAAATTCACTATACGGGAATCAGTAACAACAAACCAAGCAATGAGCCTTTTTATCGATATTCCTTGCTGAAAAATAATGCAATACATCACGATTGGGTTTATACCAATGATCGAACGGCCATGTATACGGACCTTGAACCTGGTCATTATACATTTAGAGTAAAATCAAGAAATCGCAACAATGAGTGGTCAAAGAGCTCTTTTTTTAATTTTAAAATTGGCAAGCATTATTCCCAAACCATCTGGTTTAAGATGTTATTACTACTGTTCCTTATATTTATTGCGTTAGCTATCATTAACTATTATCAAAAAAGAAAACGCCAGAGGCAAATACTGGCCGAAGCAACTATGCAGATTAAGGTAGCTGAGTTGAACTCCTTGAGAAATCAAATGAATCCACATTTTATTTTCAATTCTCTCAACTCTATTCAAAACTTTATTTTTAATAAAGATAGAGAATTGGCGCTTCACTATCTGTCGAAATTTTCAAAACTTATTCGTAATACACTTGAATTTTCAAAATTGGAATACGTGCTTTTGGAAAGTGAAATTGCGTTTTTGAAGAATTATCTGGAATTGGAAAAGATGCGGCATGATAACTTTCAATATGAAATAAAAATTGAATCGTCGGTAGATCCGGAATCCATAAAAGTCCCTCCATTAATAATTCAACCCGTAATAGAAAATAGCATAAAACATGGTTTTAAGGACATCGATCATGAAGGCTTTCTTCAAATTGAAATTAAGCAAAGATCGAATGTTAAAGATACGTTGATTATAGAGATTAAAGATAATGGAAACGGTATCGATCACTCTGCAAAAACATACAAACACACCACGAAAAAATCTCACGGATTAGACATTATCAAAATGAGAATTAAGCTGCTGAATATTGAAAATGAAGATGGAGGTGCAAATTTTGAAATCCGTAATCTTCCTAATTCACAAGGTGTGCACTGTATTTTTACTTTACCTTCAATTGATTCAGAATATGATTAGAACAGTAGTAATAGAAGATGAACACAACAGTAGAGAACTACTGATAAATATGCTAAACCAATATTGCGACAACATTGAAGTTGTTGGAGAAGCCGATAATGTCAAGCTAGGTGCCGAATTGATTAAAACGATGAAACCTGAGTTGGTATTTATGGATATCGAAATACGAGGTGGGACCGGATTTGATATTTTGGAAGAAGTGAAACATTGTAAATTTGCTTTGATCTTTCTCACTGGATATGAGCAATATGCCATCAAGGCCATCAAATATGCAGCCATAGGTTATCTTTTGAAGCCTATTGAACTCAATGAAATTAAAAAAGTTGTGGATGAGCTTTCTCTGTCATTAAATCTTTATCAAAATCGAATTTCGTTTTTTCTTGATATTGTGAAGGAAGATAGTCCGAGTAAAATATTATTGTGCGATTCAAGAGGACAACATGTAATCTATATCAGTGAAATCACATTTCTTACATCCGATGGTAATTATACCAAATTTGTATTGGATAGCGGAAACATATATGTGTCTTCATACCCTTTGAAATACTATCATAATCTGCTTTCACCTAAAGTGTTTTTTAGAATTCATAAGTCTTATCTCATCAATATTAATAAGGTGATAAAATATGATAAAGGTAGAATGTCCAAAGTCTTTTTAAAAGGTGACCATGTTTTGAATATTGCAACGAGAAGAAAAGCTGATTTTGTTAAAGTCTTCAAAGAACATAAAATACTATCGTAGCCAGTTTTGTGTTTTAAAATAAAAAAAAGAATAAGAATCTGGAGAAGGCGTTTATTCAAAAAATAAACGCGTTTGTACTGTTGTTGACAACTTTCCCAATAGTGTTATTAGTCGTTCCTATAGTTTTGATCTTTAACATAAAGTAGTATTTATACTATCATCTTCGATTCAAAAAGAACCGATTTGGTGATCACGATTTTAAGTGTGAATACTTATGTTGACTCTCTATTTTTATTCTTAAAATGAAGCTTCTTTACTTATGGGATTTCAAGTTAAAAGGTTTATAACGTATTTGCTTTTCCTATTTTCTGTCAATGCATATTCGCAATCCATAGCATTGGCGGTTCCAGTTCAGAATATAGAACTAGACGGTAGTTTTGTGGACTGGCCGGAAACGATGTATTGGAATAGTATTAATAACTATTATGGATCTGGAGAGCAGTCAAATGAAGATTTCCAGGCGCGGTTTTCCACAGGGTATGATTTGGATGAGGGTTCATTGTACATAGCTTTGCAAGTCTTGGATGATGAATTTGTTGGAAAAAATGGAAATAATCACTCAACTCAGGATCATATGCTTTTGTATCTGGATTTGGGGCATAGAATGTCTGGAGGGTCACCAGTTTTTTATGTAGGATCAGATGAAGTATTGGAAATACATCATAAACCTGGAAATTATGATGAAACAAATCATGAGCTGACCTTGGAAAACGCAGAGTTGAAGAGGAAAAGACTTGGGAATCTGCTTCAATATGAATGGAAAATATCAGTGAAAAAAGAGCTTGTGCCACATCGGGTTTTAGGTGTGGATTTTATGATTATTGATCATGATGTATCGGAGGATTCTGAAGATATTTTGTTATGGAAAAATGGCTTTGGTA
>JBCCVV010000044.1:0-34620 GCA_039194925.1 Bacteroidota bacterium | reverse complement strand
TAAAATATTAATATGTTTTATTTTAACAAAGCCTTTAGATTCTCTCTAAGTCAGTAAAGCACCTTAATAATTCAATATAAAACACCTCCATATTTCTTCACAACATGCAAAAGGACCTTGCTACTTTTCTAAATCAAAATGCCATGTACCTCAAGTTTTCCTTAATCTCCCAAACCCCTCAGCTCCACTCTGAATGTCAACTCCTAAAAACTCCGTGCTACCCCGTGACTTCTCAGTGCTTCTCTGTGAAACCACCTCGCGCCCTCCAATTCCTCCAATCTTTTTTAATCTTTCTTCAAGAAAAAAATAAGATTTCTGTAACTTTTTAAAAAATGCTTTCGTTTTATATTGCATAGATGCAACCTTTAGTACTAAAAGTGCATCTTTCAATAAAACCTTTACTACCCAATTTGAAAACTTAAGTGCATGCAATCTAAAAAAATTCAGCAGGTATTTTTTTCTTCGCTAGTCGTTCTTAGCATCCTCTCTTCTCTTTATCTCAACTTACATGTGGAACCCAACCAATCTGCCTTAATGGAATTAACTCAATCAGAAACAGAAAGTACGGTAAAACTAATGGCGGATATTGATGTCTTTCAACGAATCATCCAAAATGTAGTCAATCAAATCAAGTTTTAATCAGATTTCAAACTTAATTCTACTGAGATTTTAACGGATACAATGCGATAGAATATATTTCAATGGTTATTATAAGCCAATAAATCAATGTAAACCAAAGATTACATTTTAACAATAATCTTCTTGCGTTATGCTATAAAAGTAAGAGCTCCATCGAAATGGCAGATCTACCAAGTAAATTTGGCTACAACCATTGAGACTATTTTTATATACTCTACACAAAGAGAACGCTTACCTTTCTCTTTCCCTTAGAACCTGTACCACATCTTTTATCGAAAATCCTTTAGCGACCAACAACACAATAAAGTGATACATTAAATCTGCAGCTTCATTTAGAAATAGTTCTTTGTTGTCATCCTTGGCTTCTATGACCAATTCAACGGCTTCTTCTCCCACTTTTTGAGCAACTTTATTAATTCCCCTTGCGAATAAAGATGCTGTGTAGGAAGACTCCGAAGGATTATTCTTTCTGGAAACGATGGTCTGTTCCAGCTTTTCGAGCAGGAGAGCGTTGGTCTTATTGGATTCACTCCAGCAGGTATCCGTTCCGGTATGACATGTTGGCCCTATGGGTTCCACCAAAACCAAAAGCGCATCATTGTCACAATCGGACTTTATATTTTTAAGCAACAAATAATTTCCGGATTGCTCCCCTTTCATCCAAAGTCGATTTTTACTCCGGCTCCAGAAGGTTACTTTTTGATCGCGCAATGTATTTCGCAATGCTTCTTCATTCATATATCCCAGCATAAGACAATTCTTGGTATTTATATCTTGAATAATACAAGGCACCAAACCATCACCTTTATCAAAATCTATTTTTTCAATATCTATCATAATTATACCCGGATTGGGATTTTTTGTGCGTGTAATTCTTTTTTTAGTTCAGAAATTCCAATTTCATGGTAATGAAAAATACTGGCGGCCAATCCTGCGGTTACTTTTGTGTTGGAGAACAAATCAACAAAGTGCTGAATGGTCCCTGCCCCACCAGAAGCGATAACGGGCACATTAACCCATTCGGTAAGACGTTTTAATGCTTCGATCTCAAAACCCGATTTTGTACCATCTTTGAGCATAGATGTGAATAAAATCTCACCCGCTCCTAATTCAACCGCTTGCTTTGCCCAGGGAAAAAACTCAATGCCAGTATTCTGTGTGCCTCCTTTCACGAATACCTTCCATTCTCCGTCTACCCTATTTCCATCAATTGCTATTACCAGGCATTGAGAACCATACTTCTCAGAAATCTCTGATAGTAATTGAGGATTGACGATAGCGGCTGAATTTACAGATACCTTGTCAGCACCACTTTGCAACAACTCATCTACTAATTCCAAATCAGCAATCCCACCTCCAACGGTAAAAGGGATATCCAGCACCTTGGCGATATTCTTAACTAGTGGCACAAGTGTTTTTCTCTTTTCAAGTGTAGCGGAAATATCCAAAAAAACAAGCTCATCCGCTCCCTCTTTGGCATAACGCTGTGCCAACTCAATCGGATCACCGGCATCCCGTAAATTTTTAAAATTTGTTCCTTTTACCGTCCTTCCCTCCTTAATGTCCAGGCAAGGGATAATTCTTCGCGCAATCATTTTTTCTCTTTATAATTAAATAATTGATCCAGCGATATTCGATATTCGAACAGGGCTTTGCCAATAACACATGCATACATTTGCATATCTTCCAGTAATTCCAAATCCTCAATCGATGATACCCCACCGGAAGCAATTAGTTGTGCTTTCGGAAACTTACTTATTAGATTCTTGTACAAAGTATTCGAAGTTCCTTGTAACATTCCATCTTTTTGAATGTCCGTACATAAAAATGTAGTGGCACCTGCACTCAGGTAGTAATTGACAAAATCGGTTATATTCTCTTCGCTGGTGTTGAGCCATCCATCCACTGCTATTCGATCATTTCTTACATCTGCGCCTATGATGAGTTGTTCACTCCCAAAATCAGATATCCATTTTCTTACTTTTTCTCTTTCCTTTTGGGCAATACTCCCCAGGATCAAAGAACTTACTCCTTCATCCAAAAATAATTTTATCTGATCCACAGTAAGGATTCCACCACCAGTCTGCACCTCAAGATTCGTTTCCTTACGTATAGAGAAAATCACATCCCTGTTGGTCCCTACATTTCGAGCGGCATCAAGATCAACAATATGTATCCTTTTTGCTCCATATGCCTCATATTTTTTAGCAGTTTCCAAAGGATCTAAATCATAGATTTTTTTCTTATCGAATTCTCCTTTGGTCAAGCGGACACATCGTCCATTGATTAAATCTATGGCTGGTATTCTTATCATAGTTCAATAAAATTTTTGAGTAGTTGGTGACCATTGGAAGAAGACTTCTCAGGATGAAATTGTGCGCCATAAAAATTATCTTTTTGCACTGCTGAGCAATATTCCACACCATACGTTGAAGTAGCAATTGTATTTTCTCCTTTCCGCGCATAATAACTGTGCACAGCGTAAAACCAAGGTGACTCTTCCAAATCACTAAAAAGTGGGCCACCATTATGTGTTATTGTATTCCAACCAATCTGAGGTACAATCAATAAATTTTCATCAAATTTGACTATGGAACCTTCGATCAAACCCAAACATTCGGTATCTCCTTCTTCACTGTATTCATACAAAAGCTGCATGCCCACACAAATACCCAATAATGGATTTGTCACCGATCGAATCACTTCATCCAGACCTTTAGATTTCAAAACATTCATCGCATGTTTGGCATGTCCGACTCCTGGGAATATTACTTTTTCCGCAGCTATTATAGTTTCAGGAATATCCGTCAATTCATAATTCACATTCAGTCGATCCAGGGCATTCATAACCGAACGTGTATTGCCGGCTCCATATTTAATTATTGCAATCATAGTTTTCCTTTTGTGCTGGGAATAGAATAATCAAAAGGATTTCTGGTCTTTGCCATTTTCAATGCCTTCGCAAAGGCTTTGAAAATCGATTCAATTTTGTGATGCTCGTTTTCACCACTGGCCTGAATATTGAGATTGCAATTGGCATGATCGGAAAACGATTTAAAGAAATGATAGAATAGTTCGGTTGGCACGTCACCTATTCGTTCTCTTTTAAAGTCGGCCTCCCATTCTAACCATGAGCGACCACCAAAGTCTAACAGTACCTGTGACCGGCAATCATCCATTGGCAAGGCAAATCCATAGCGTTGGATTCCAGCTTTTTTGCCCAAGGCTTTTTTAAACAATCCACCTAAGACAATAGCCACATCTTCACACGTGTGATGTTCATCCACTTCCAAATCACCATTCGCCTCTACAAAAAGATCAATCTCACCATGCCTGGCAATTTGTTCGAGCATATGGTCCAAAAACTTCAATCCTGTTTTCACTTCCACAACACCCTGACCATCTAAATTCAGAGTGGCTTTGATTTTTGTCTCAGAGGTTGTTCGATGGGATTTAGCTTTGCGATCAAGGGTCATAAGAAAATTGAATACTTCCTTCCAATTATTTGGTTTAGCAATAATCGCTTCTTTCCAATTACCTGGTCTTTCTGTTTCCCGTCGATTCAACCAAATTCCTTTTGCACCCAGATTGGCTGCCAATTGCATGTCGCTCCATCGATCGCCAATCACGAAGCTATTTTCCAGGTCAAAGTCACCTTCGATATAATTTGTCAAGAGTCCAGTATTCGGTTTTCGATAGGGAGAATTCTCATGAGCAAAACTGCGATCGATAAAAATTTCATTAAAAACAATGCCCTCTCCTCTTAAACTTCTCAGCAATAATTCATGGTAAGGCCAAAAGTTTTCTTCGGGAAATGATGCTGTCCCCAGACCATCCTGATTTGTAATCATTACTAAATGAAAATCAAGCTTTTTTGCTATTTCTCCTAAATAGGTAAACATTCCCGGCAAGAATCTGACTTTAGACAAATCGTCGATTTGCTCATCATCTGGTTCTTCGATTAAGATTCCGTCCCGGTCAATAAATAGTACTTTTTTCATACGGTTATGAGTTCGTTTTGATTAATCTTTTCTAAAGCCTTTAGAAGCATTTGGTTTTGCTCACTATTTCCAATGGTGATTCGAAGACATCCTTCACAAAATTTTTCCCTGGATCGATCTCGAACAATGATCTTCCGCTTTTTCAATTGTTCAAATACCAGTTCTGATTTTTGAAATCGAACTAATAGAAAGTTGGCTTGCGATGGAAAAATTTCTTTGACCATCTCCATTTTCCCCAATGCCTGTCGCAAGAACTCACGTTGAGCTTTAATTTCCTCTATGGCTTCCTGTACTGCCTCCATCTTGTTCATCCTATCCAATGCGGCCAATTGATTCGGAATGCTAATATTGTACGGCGGTTTGATCTTGTTGAGAATTGCTACTAGACCGGGGTTCATAAATGCCATTCCCAATCGAATTCCCGCTGCGCCCAGTGACTTGCTAAAGGTTTGCATTACCACAAGGTTTTTATACTCTTTCAATCTCGTAATCCAGGAAGAAGTATCGGAAAAATCGATGTAAGCTTCGTCAACAATCACAAGTCCACCGCTTTTTTGAAGAATCTTCTCAATTAAATTGGAGTCAATGATTCCACCATTTGGATTATTGGGCGAACAAATAAAAATGAGTTTATGACGATCGTTCATTTTGTTGAAAACATCGTCTTGATTTACAGTAAGATCAGAATTCATTTGAACCAAATCCAAGGGAATTTCATTTATTGCTGCCGATACACGGTACATTCCATAACTTGGATCAAGGGTAAGTATTCTGTCCTCCCCTTGCCTGGAGGTAGACCGAATCAAAAGATCGATTATCTCATCTGAACCATTACCCAGAAATATTGATTTTGGATCAATCTGCCTCCATTTGCCCAAATGCTCTTTCACATTTTTTTGATACGGATCCGGATATCTTTTATATTCAAAATCAAACGCATTTTCATTGGCATCAAGAAAAATTCCTTCTGTTCCATCGTACTCATCTCTGGCCGAAGAATATGGCCTTAATTCTAATACGGAGGGTTTGAAATAACTATTGATCTTATCCATTTTCCTCGGTATTTAGGACGTTTAAACGAATCTCAACAGCTTTTGCGTGGGCAACCAGCATTTCATTATTTGCCATTTCCATTACCGTTTTTCCAATGTTTTGAATGCCTTGTTTGGATATCTCCTGAAACGTGATCTTACGAGAAAAACTATCTACATTTACTCCGTTGTAGCACTTGGCCCATCCATCAGTTGGCAACGTGTGATTGGTACCGGATGCATAATCTCCCGCACTTTCCGGACAATAATTACCAAGAAAAACTGAACCTGCATTCGTAATTTCAGGAATATATGATTCGTAATCCTCACAAGCTAAAATAAGGTGTTCCGGACCATATTCGTTTATAAAATCAAAAGCCAAATTGGGATCGGTAATAACAATGGTCTTACTATTCTTCAGTGCTTCACGGGCTATATCTTTGCGAGGGAGATCCTCCAATTGATTCATCAAAGCATTATTGACCTCATTCGCTAACGTCTGATTGGTCGCCAGAAGAATGACCTGACTATCGATTCCATGTTCTGCTTGTGACAACAGGTCTGCGGCAATAAATTCTGGCACTCCTGTCTCATTGGCAAAGACGAGCAACTCAGAAGGCCCTGCCGGCATGTCCATACCTACACCATATTTTTGTGCAAATTGCTTAGCAGCGGTAACATACTGATTGCCGGGTCCGAACACCTTATTGACCGAAGGAATTGTTTCAGTACCTAAGGTCAAGGCAGCAATAGCCTGTGCTCCTCCGACTTTGTAAATCTTATCCACTCCGCATAGTCTGGCGGTATAAATTATAGCTGGATGAATACTTCCTTTTTTATCCGGAGGACTGCACAAAACAATCTCCTGACACCCCGCCAATTGTGCCGGAATTGCCAACATTAATACGGTTGAGAACAAGGGAGCCGTTCCTCCGGGTATATAAATCCCTACCCTTTCGATCCCTACCGATTTTTGCTGGCATCGTACCCCATTCATCGTTTCAATGTCTACTACAGAGGTGAGTTGCGCTCTGTGAAACTTCTCAATATTCTCTTTTGCCACCCCAATTGCCAGTTTTAAAGAATCGGAAATAGCAGATTCTGCATTTTTTCCATCTTCAGCAGAGACTTCCACCGTAGCCAAGGAAACACCATCAAATTTTTCGGTAAAATCCAAAAGGGCCTTGTCTCCTTCCTTTTTTACTCGATCAAAAACCGATGAAACAATGGATTCAAGATCTTTTTCATCTTTTTTGGGTCTTTGGCAAATGGCTTTGAATTTGTCACGTGTTGGTTCAATAAATATATTCTCTATCATCCTTTCTGTCTTTTATATGATCATGTTTTCAATAGGAACAACTAATATTCCCTGAGCTCCTTCTTTCTTTATCTTTCCGATTACATCCCAGAAGTCTTTTCGGCTGATCACTGTATGCAACGAACTCCATCCATCCTGTAAAAGAGGCAATACTGTAGGACTCTTCAGCACAGGTAATACTTTGGAAACCGCCTCTATCTTAGAATTTGGAATATTAAACAGAATGTATTTGTTATCCACACCTTTGAGGACCGCTCGCACGCGAAACACAAGATCATCGATCAATGCTGCCTTCTCCTTTAAAGCTTGTCCATTAGCAGCTAAAACAGCTTCTGAGGTGAGTACTATTTCTTGTTCTACCAATCCATTTTTGAACAACGTAGAACCGCTACTGACAAGATCACAAATACCATCCGCCAATCCTATATTTGGTGCTATCTCAACAGATCCTGAAATTATATGGAGTTCTGCATCGATATTATTTTTATCTAAAAACGATTGCAAGGTATTTGGGTATGAAGTGGCTATTCTCTTTCCATTAAGTGTGGATATGCCATTATAATCCAATTCTTTTGGAGTGGCAATAGATAACCTGCAATTAGAGAATCCCAGCTGTTCCAGAACTTCTACAGTTGCTTTTTTCTCAATAATAACGTTTTCGCCTACGATAGCCAGATCCGCTACACCATCCTCCAAGTATTTGGGGATATCACTATTGCGCAGAAAAAGCACTTCGGCATCAAAGCCACTTACCTGAGCCTTGAGCTGTCCCTTCCCATTTTGAATTTTAAGCCCACATTTCCTGAGCAGGTCAATCGAATCATCGTACAGTCGTCCCGATTTTTGAATAGCAATTTTTAATGTCATCTCTTTGATTTAGAGCTTGACCAGGATCGAGGAGATAAAAAAATCCCGCTCGAAAAGTCAAGCGGGATTTTATATTAATTGATCAATTACATAAATACATCAAACGCTCAACTCTTCGTTAAGTGAAAATGATGATGAATATGTAAATTGAATATTTTCATTACTTGGTTACTTGAATGTAAATGTAAACCTTTTTGTTTTAAAAAATCAACTCTTTTTTTCAAAAAGTGCATTATAAAATTAATAATTACAGAAATCCTATACCTATCCAAGCCACTTCTAATCTTTCTTACTTAAAAGTTACGAAGCGCTCGGGACTATTTTTTTTATAAACTTAGCATTTTATTCAAATCGATTAACCTAGGTTTATTTAAGCATGACATTATCAATTCTTGACTTGGTTGTATTCTGTGCGGAGGTACCTTGATAAAGGAACCCAACTCTCACATTTCCACTCAAATAATCCTTTAAATCGATATCCCCAGAATCAATCAAGTCAAAATCATCAAAGCTATCATCCGCCAAAACTGCCTGGTCCAATTCAATCCAATTCGCATCTGCGAAATCCGTAAAATCCGCACTGATCCAAACTGAAAGTCCTTGATGTTTCCAAAATGCTTTAGCAGATTGAAATGAGAAAATCGATTTTTCATCAGTATTGATTGTTGGCGTGATCAACCATGCCTCTGTTTCAGGATTAGAATCCTGCCATGCTTCACATTCTGCAAATCGATCTCCACTAAAAGAGCTTGAAAACCATGTACGAGTACCTTTAGTGGCAATCGTCATCCATCCTTCTTTATCGATCGGCTCATCGTCATTGTAATTTTCAAATCCCGTGTTCACCTCGTCACCACCTGGATCAACAGTTCCTCCTTCAATTTCCGCTTCTGGATCATTAAGCAACAACTGTACTGTCTCGTTGAATTGAGTCACAATGGCTGTAACATCCACGATACCTGTTGGCACAGCGTCGTTCGCATAAGATGTTGTATTGAATGTAAAAATGACTATCTCTCCTGAACCATCATCTACCGTAATATTTCCTGCGAAAGTAGCAGAACCACTAAGCATGGCTCCTTTTACCAAAACTCGGGTAGATTCGTACCTGTTGTTATTTTGCAAAATATCATTCACGGTCAATTCCACTGGCTCTGGCAAATTCTCACTTCCAATTACTGAAGCATTCGCCAAAGGAACGTTATTGATCTGTAATAATTCCCGAAACTCTGATAGCTCTGCCCCAGTTACAGAAATCCGCAATCTTTGCCCCAAATTGAAGTTGTGATCACCTGTAAATCGAACCAATATTCCATAGTCTCCATCTTGGAAAAAGATATTTTGTCCATTTACCTGTCCCGTATTTCGATCTGAGATTACCACACCTTCGATGTATCCAACATCTGCTGAACTGGCTCCTTCATTATAAAACTTATCTTGGATGGATTGTACTGTAATCCTATCTTCATTCCCAGGATCAACGGTTCCTCCTTCAATATCACCAACTCCATTTATCACCAACTGAACGGTCTCATCAAATTGGCTAACTATACCCGTAACATCAACATTACCTAATGGTACAGGTTCGTTTGCATATTCAGAATCATCGAATGTAAAAATTATGATTTCATCTGTTCCATCATTTACCCTTACGGTGCCCGAAAAAGTAGAGCCGCCACTGAGTGTTGCATTTTTTATCAATACACGCGTAGATTCGAATGTATTGTTATCCTGTAAAATTTCCGAGACAGTCATTTCTTTAGCAGTTGGTAATTCTCCACTGCCCGTAACTTCCGCATTAAAAAGAGGAATTTCATTTAGTTGCAACAATCCTCTAAATTCAGAGACTTCACGTCCACTTACTGTTATTTTCAACTCATCTCCTAAATCATAGCTATGATCACCTGTAAAACGTACCACTATGCCATCTTCACCATTTTGCAAAATGATATTTCTTGAATTGACTTGCCCTACATTCCTGTCTGAGATTACAGTTCCGGTAATAAATCCATTTTCTGCTTTATCTGCCCCAAATTGATACCATCTATCTTGAATAGATTGAATTGTAATCTCTTCTCCAGCTTGTGTACCGGATCCATCACATCGCGCAGCACTGAATTGCACATCATTCAGATCTCTAATAAATAGCTGCAAATCATCATTAAAAACGCTTGCAATTGCCATTAATGTGCCTCTTTCTGATGGAATCAATTCGTTGGCAAAATCAGCAAATCCGCTATTCCTTAAAATCACTTCGTTATCTGCACAATCCTGAATGATTGCATTTATCGATTGTGGACCTTCAGAATTATCTGCATCTGCATACGTCTGTCCAGCAAAGGCCAAAGAAAACTCAACGCTATCCAATTGAATCAGCTTATTATAATAAGCATTTGGATTTTGCAAGAAATCAGCAATTGTGATTACTTCAGGTACGATTTCCTCTCCTGGTCCACCCGCAAAAAGAAAATCATTGACCAAAATATCAGGAATTCTTTGTAATCTGGATGCCACAATACCATAGCCAAGTCTGGGAAGTCCTGCATCGAAGGTAAGTGTTAATCCTTGCAGTTTGATATAAATAGTTTTACCAATCTGGAATTCGGCATTCAGCTCGTTTCGATCCGGAATGACACTTAATGCGTCGGTTTCATCCTGAAAAGAAATAACTTTGAAAAAATTACCGGATGCATCATCTGCATTTACCGTTCCTCTCACATACACCGGACTTTCTCCCAAATTATCTTCGGTAAAGTCAATGGTCGTACTGTCTCCTAACATATCCAGTACATCTGATATGCTCATGACATCATCGTCATCGATCGTTAGCGTATTTTCCGGTTCATCAAATTCATTATCTACACAACCTGTCCAAACCAATCCCAAAGAAAGTGTGAGGAAGAAAAAGTATTTTTTAAACGTATTCATTCTGAAAATTTATTGTCTTTTTAATTTTAGTATCGCAGCGTTAAGCCTACAGAATAAGTAGTACCAAAAGCATAAAAATATCTTGGTGGGAATCGATCCACATCAAATCCATCGTAATCAAATCTTCCTTGCTCAAATCCACCGGTTCTGAAGTCCTTATTATTAAGAATGTTATTTACACTAATATTGAGGTAAAGAAATTTATCATCTATTCGCCATGACTTTCCACCGAAAAAATCCAGGGTAAATTGAGATGGCAATCGCTCCTGACTTACAATACGATCAAATTCAGCTTCTCTGTCGGGAAGCAATAAAGCACCCACTGTTTCATCCGTTCTACGATCTGGATTGAAATCCAGGTAGATATTTCTAAAATGATTTAAATTCAAACTTGCGAACCAATACTTCGGTGATCTGTAATCAAATCCCAATGTAAATGCCTGTTGTGGTCCGGGAACATAAAAGTTTTTAATATAGATCACTCTATCTTCCGCCAACACTTCTGCGCTGTTGTCCTGGGTGTAGGTTGCAAGTGGTCTTGAGGTGTATTGATTGGCCATGATTCCTGCTGCAAAATCCATACTCAATGTGCTGGTAATCGTAGCTTCAACCCCTATTTCAATGCCCTGATGCTTTTTATCCACGCCGGCCAAAACAAAATTGACAAACGTACGCTGTTGATCATTGTAAAAACTAGAATTTTCGATCTGATCGGCAAACTCTGTGTAATAGGCGCTCACCCTTCCTTTCAATCCTGGATACCTAAACACATAACCTATTTCACCACCTCTGATTTTTTCACTGGTCAAATCATTTATCACCTCATCTCGGGTACGAGGGGATAAATAGGCAAATCTGCTAAAAGGTGCTCGTGTCCGAAGTGTTCCTACTCCATAGAGGTAATTCCTACCATCAATTTTATAGGTAGCTCCAGCTTTCACACCGTAATTAAAAAAGGATTGCGTTTCTGATTTCCCCAAAGAGCTTTCTGGAAATTGTCCGGTTTGGTAAAACCCATTTCGGTAAAATGAAGTGCTTGATAGTTCCACAGCAGCAAAAAGATCAAATTTTCTGAGATTGTATTGCCCTTGTGCCCATGATCCGTACCGTTGCGTAACAATATCATAATTCCAACCAAACACATCTCCTTCATAGACTAATCGGTTAGGAATTTGCAAATCATTCTGCGCTACATCCAAGTTTCCTGGAAAATCTCGCAAAGCAAAATTGTTTAAGTTGATGTAAAAATCAGCACCCAATAAATCATCCAGCACTTTGAAATTCTGCACATTTTCATATTGATAGAATGCTCCGGCGTTCAATGTAAAGCGTTCGCTCAAAAGCGTTTCCAGTACCGTATTAAAGTTGAACTTATTATTGTCAAATCTTTGTTCTTCGACCACATAAGCAGCTAAATTTCCAGAAACAGATTCATTTGTACCATTTGCATTTTCGATCGTCACGCTTCGATTTCGATTCACTCTATACATACGATCCCAATCCAATTGTCTTGCATTCACATCGCTGGACAACCTTTGCCGAATTTCCTCAGCGATTTCTGGCAAACCTTCTGCTTCATAAAAACTTGGAAGCTTTCTGTAGTAATCCGGTCTTGGATCGCTTGCATTGTACCAATCCAAACGTGTGGTACCAAATTTCCCGGTCTGACCTGCAATACTTGTCGTTAATGTTGTGTTGGGCGAAATAATCCAATCGTGCCTAAGGATTGCTATGGGTTGCGAAGTCCTGTAAATTCTTGAATTTCGCACCTCTCCTTCCTGAAATCCCCAGTTGGCGTTATAATAATTGGAACCCGCAAGATCATACATTTCCTGAACGCTTCCGGAAAACCGGCCTCTATTCGAAGGTGCGGCCAAAACGGTCAGACCAATATTATGATTATCATTTATACTTTTTTCTACAGATCCAAAAAGAGACCATGCATCATAAAACGTTCCTTCTATAAACCCAGAATCACCCCATCTGCGACTTCCTGACAACGAATAACTCCATCCGCTTTCTGTCTGTCCGGAATTATGTGTTATCATGAGCCTATTGGTGTAAGATCTATTGGATCTATTGTAAACGATCTTCGTACCTGGACGTTGAGAAGAAGCCCTAAGGTCAATATAACTTGCTCCTCCTACACCTCCAAAACCAAAACTGGTAGCTTGTAGTGTAAAGCTGTTTTCTTGCCTTCGCAATACATCATTGAGACCACCCCATGCGCCCCAAAGCACTCTGCCATCATCCAAATCATTTACTGCAAAACCATTGAGATAGACGTGTCGATCTTCATTATTGTATCCACGAGCATAGAATCGTCCTCCACTTAGGTTGAAAGCTGCGGCGGCATTAAACGGATCCCGCCCAGCAGATAGTATACTTGAATATTCCTGTCCCAAATCATCTCCACCACCACCAATATCTGCGGTACTTATGGAAATGATGGCAATATCCGTAGCATTGCTTACCTCTTCTCCCAATTCAACGGTAATATCACCTAAGTCCTGATCTTGTCCCGTAATATCGACATTATCAAGTGTGAGAATATTACCTTCCTCAACTTCTATTTTGAAAGGATACTCCCCTGCCTCTATATTATAAAATCGAAAAATTCCTCTGGCGTTAGAAACCGCCTCGTTGATTCCAATGAAGACAGTAGCACCAATTTTTGGTTTTCCATCTTCAAATAATAGCCTTCCGGTTATGCTTTGTGCCATCGTTAAACAAATGCTAAAGGTCCAGAAGAACATGACCAGTGCTATCTTATTGCGTCCTATCATTGTGGTTGATTCACATTTAGAGTGCAAAAATAGATTTATTGCTATAATAGATGAGAAAAAGTCATATTATTTATATGTAAATATGAGATTTTGAGTAATCCACCAGACAGATTAAAAACTATATTTGCGCCATCAAAAAATTTGGGCATGCCTAGAATCATTACGATCTTATTTTATACACTATCTATTACCGTTGGATTGACGGCTCAGGAACAGCAATTCAAAGCAGTCTCAGTCGGCTTTTACAACCTTGAAAATCTTTTTGACTTTGAACGGGATACGACCATAAGAGATGCAGAATTTACCCCTTGGGGAAGACGCGCATGGACTGAGCAAAAGTACAACGAGAAACAAGCCAACATGGCCTACGTCATTAGCCAAATGGGAATTGATGTCACTCCGGCAGGACTTTCTATACTTGGGGTATCGGAAGTGGAAAACAAACGCGTTTTAGAAGACTTGGTTAAACAGGAGTCTATAGCTGATCGAAACTATCAGATTGTGCATCATGATTCTCCCGACCGCAGGGGAATAGATGTTGCTATGCTTTACAATCCGGCCCATTTCGAATTTCGAAACCTGACGATGCACAATATCAATTTCCTTTTTGAAGACGGTGACACCTTGCGCACAAGAGAAATCATGCACGTAGAAGGATTCTTGGATGGAGATTTTGCACACATCCTGATTAATCACTGGCCTTCCAGATCCGGTGGTGAGAAACGATCTGCACCCAGAAGAAACAAAGCAGCGCAAACGTGCGTACAAATTGTAGACTCACTCAAGATGATTGACCCAAATGTAAAAGTAATTGTCATGGGTGACTTGAATGATGATCCCACCAGTACGAGCACAAAAGGGATCTTAAGAGCGAAGGGAAAGGTAAAGGATGTAGGTTCGAAAGATATGTTCAACCCGATGTATGATTATTATCGAAGAGGACTAGGCAGTAATGCTTATCGTGACAATTGGAGTCTTTTTGATCAAGTAATTCTATCTCCGGGATTATTGGATCAAGAACAGGATGGATACTTTTATTACAAGGCCATTATTTTCAATAAAAAATATTTGATTCAGCGATCCGGACAGTATAAAGGGTATCCGTTTAGGACATTTAGTGGGGATAAGTATCAAGGGGGATACTCGGATCACTTTCCTGTCTTTGTCTATTTGGTGAAGAAGATCTAAGAGATTGGAGAGATTGGAAAGGTTTGAGAGATTGGAGGACACGGAGTAGTTTCACCGAGAATCACTGAGAAGTCGCGGAGTAGCACTGAGGTAAGGATAGAAAGATTAATGCTTGAATGTTTCATATGTTTTGAAGGTATTATTCTTTTGATGCTTTTATTCCATTAATGACTTCAATTGGCTTTGTATTACATGCAAAATCTTCGTTAATATGATCATTGAAAAATGCGATATCATTCTTTTAAATACAGTGAAAAAAGATTGATTGTGACAAGAGAATAGTTTAGCGATTCTGCAATTAAAAACTCGGTGTTAAAACTCTTTAGTTTCCAAAACAATTGCTCCAAGCTCCGTTTTGATAGGCTCTGACACAATGTTGCGACAGATCATAGATGAGCATTCCATTTACAGGATTTTCGACGGCAGTAGTATCCGCAATCCTAGGAAGTATAAGACCGCTATTATTAGAAACTACGTCTAAGGCTCCTTGGGGTGTATTTGTTCCTATCCCTACTTTAGAATCATTCGAATTAGAACTATTTCCGTATTCGTACGCTCCAATATCTAAAGTCCCAACTGCATTTTTCGTAGTTGATGTTTGATGTTTTACGTATTCGAAGGCGATATTATAATCTGGTAGTAAAGCTCCCGGAATAGCATTTCCCTGGTCAACTAGCGGAGAGGTTTCTTGTGGTTTAAAGTTTTGATTCCCGAAGTCTTCAAATAACGGATCGGTGCCAGTGACATTATTGCCCAGGTCGTTTACTGAGCCATTGGGTGCACCGCAGTGACAATCGGTCCATCCCGTTTTCAGCCAATTGTAGTCCATATTAAATGTTCCATTGCCATCGATCATAGCAAAAAAGCTACCCGCAGCAGAAGTAAAGATTGTATTGTTGAATACTTCGGCAGATTCGTCGTTAGTGGATAACCTCACCAGCGTAGTATTTCCGGTTCGCGTGGATACAACTGTATTATTATAGAAATGCAACGTACCTTTTCTATAATTCGACGTTGTCCCATTATCCCCACCGTAGTGCATAATCTGACTGTTTCCTGCGCCATCGGGTTCGATCAGAATGTTGCCATACACATAGGTAGTATTGTAAATAGGATTGTTAATCACGCTTGAAGATCCGGATTCTACCAAATCCAATTGTCGATTTCCGGATTCAATCCAATTGTTTCGAACCACCAATCCTGCAGATCTGTCTTTTAAATTATTTCCTAGAGCTCCCGAACGCAATGGACCAAAACGATTGTATTGATAGGTTATCCCCACTGCTTCGGTGTAGCTGTTGTGTTCAAAAATGCTACCTACAATTCCGTTATCATAGATGTAATTGTTCTCGATCAGGATGTTTTCCGTTGCACCGCCAAAAACGCCTATAAACAATCCATTACCCGAATCTCTTAATGTGCAATTGCGAATAATCAAATTGGCTCCTTTCTCCACATAAATGGAGGCTGCATTACTGGAATACGTCTGTGTCTGACCGTTGTCATCCGTAAATTGGTACGCCGGGCGAGCTGAAATAATCTCCAGGTTTTCTATGGTAATATACGTTGGCAATCCATCCGCAGGGGTATTTGATCCGCCAATTTTGATAACACCTCGTTGCTCATTCCAATAGTTGACTCCAGAGACTGTAGTTGCACCATTGCCATCTATGATGGGCTGTTGTCCCTCAGGTCCACTTACACCAATAATCTCAATTCGCTGGCTCGCGGTTCCTTGGCGGTTAATCACCCATTTTTCTTTATAAGGTGTCGACTTCCAATGAATAAAGACACGATCTCCGGCTTGTAACGTTGCCCAAGGCACATCCGAAATAGTGGCAAGTGGTTGTCCCGGGCCTACATTATAATCCGTGCCCATAAACGATTGGTTATCATGAGTCACAGAGGCATTTTGATTCGTCTGAGTTGCAAGCGCAATAACGAGTAGCACTACGAAAAGATTTGGAAACATAATGATATCATTTGTAAAAACATCCCAATTATAGTTGAAACGAGGGATAAATTTATTAGTGGAAACACCTATTTTAGGGAGATTGGGAGAGATTGGAGAGGTCGCGGAGGTATTACACGGAGTCGAACGGAGAAGACACCAAGTAACACGGAGAGTTTTTTGAGATTGGGGAGATTTTATGGAGAGGGCACAGAGAAGCTAAGAATTAGGGATTGAATGCGTAAATGATTAAATGCGTGAATGATTGAATGCGTAAATGATTGAATGCGTGAATGATTGAATGAAATGACCTGGCATGGTTCTAATTGAGGATATGATGTGTTTAATGGTTTTAAAAACCTTGATTTTTGGTCAATCGTTTGCGGGATATTATTGATTTAAAAAGTGGCTTTGTTCTGCCATGTGATACGGGTAATAGATTCATGATTTAGTTCTTTAAGGATCATGAAGGCCACTCGAAGAAAGCGATTCAGTGATTCCACAATTCAAGCGAATCTGCTGTGAAAACTCGGTGCTTCCATGTGTCTTCTCTATTATCCTCGATGTAGATCTCCTTCCCTACTCGAAAACTCCTTTCAACATTGCAAGGGTAATCATGTACGTTGGTTTTACACCATCCATTCCCAAACTTCCGGATGCCAATGTACTTCCGGTTTCCAATGGATTATCCGAAGCATAATATGCATATCGAAGAACGACATCTTCGGAGATGCTATTTCGAATTTTAGATGCGGCTTGAATGGCTTTTTGATAGTGGGCACCTTCCATTTCCAAGCCAATGACTCCCCAGGAAGATTTCAGAAAATACCGAAGAATGTCCTTGTTTTGAAGAGATGTACCCAGAACGGTGATCATGGGTCCACCATAGGTTTTTATTTCATCATCTTTAAATTGCTCAGGTCTCAGGTCATTAACAAATGGATAGTTATCGGCGCTACCTTCAAATATGTGTGCATTAGGGATCATAATGTCTCCCTTTTTTCCACAAAGAATACCAGCTTTTCCCATGATTCCTATTGACGTTACATTCAGGTATAGTTTTCCCACACTATTGTCAAAGGGCTTTAATAATTCGTCCATAGTCTCGAACGCCTGCTGCCCAAAAGCATAGTCCATCACAATAATCACTTTGTTTTCCAACGCATTTACGGTCCCTAATTCTGGAGCCAGATGTTTACTATTTATTTTACTACAATCAAAAATCTGTACAGAGATATTGGTCCCATTATTATCATGTAATTCGGTCATTCCATTCTTAAAAGCATATTTTCTGACCAGTTCTCTCTTCGCTTTATTTCCGCTTACACTCAATGCTTCGGCTATTTCCTCAATATTATCAAATTCCGACTTTGAATTCAATACTTTATGAGCATAGATAGAATTCATAACACTGTGCAGATTTGCACTGATAATATGTACTTCCTTTTCAAAAAGCCCATTTTCATAGAGATACTCTTTAATCTGATCGGCCCAATTATTCCCGTAGATGTGATGATCCAATTTTTCTCGGAGCGCAGATGAAAATGTGATTTCCCGATCATTGTCATCGAAATATTCTTCCATTGATCTTCGCCCCAACCAATAGACGATCTCGAAAAGAGAATTAACACCAGAAGCATTATCAAAACTCTTACAGGCTTGAACTGTTTCATCAAATGTTCGACCCAACAGAGTACTTAAATAGGTATAACCGACTTGTTTGTTAAATTTTTGAGCTTTGCTGATTTTCTCAATGATCTTTTCTAACATCAGCCAGGATCGCACCTTCCTGTCTTTGCTATCCAAACTATTCCTTCTGATCTTTTCAGATTCAATGAATAAGAAAGTCAAATGGGTCAATACATCAAAAATATCACTGCGTCCACGTGTCATTTCAATATACATCTGCTCGTCATCCACTTTGTAGCAATTCCTTCTTCTTTTGGACGGTACAATGGCTTCGAATTCGCTGTCTTCAAACCCTTCACGGCTGATCAACTTTACATATCTGCATTCTTCAATTCCTATGGGCAATCGCTGAAATATATACAAAAGTCCATTTAACTCCACCCGCTCCTCATCTGCTATCGAACCGTAAATTTCAGGAGCCAAGGCCAACATGGATGTTTTCATGGTCTTACCTGACTCTCCGAGCGGCTTATACCCTCCACGCATAAACAAATGGCGCATACTTGTATGTAATCGCTGAATTGCCGAACGGGAAACCTGTGCTCTTGAAGGTGTATAATTTGTGATGTCCATTAAGAAAACTTTGGTTAGGTTATGAATTGATTTAAAACATAATTTTAAACCATGTTCTTAAATCAATTCAATGCAAAATTGACGCCAAAGATAAGATTGCTTCATCTATTGCGCAGTAAAGGAGATTATTTCAGACAAAGCATACAACATCATCTAATCTTCATAGGAGAAGCTGTAATCTGGACTTTCGAATAACATCGTATCTTCACCTATCAAAAATTCCAAGTTTGTTTTAAGTATTCATGAAGAAATTCTCAATTTTTGACCGCATTCTAAGTTTCAAATTCGCTATTAAAGGAGTGATCCTTCTTTTCAAAAACGAACATAATGCATGGATTCATGGAATGGCAATGTTACTCGCAGTTGCTGCGGGATTTTATTTTAACATCTCTAAGATGGAGTGGGTTGCCGTTGTCTTTTGCATTGGAGCTGTATTTACGGCTGAGGCTTTTAATACAGCGATAGAAAAAATAGCGGACTTCATCCATCCAAATCAAAATAAAGATATTGCTCAAATCAAGGATTTAGCTGCCGGCGGTGTACTCCTGACTGCTAGCGCAGCTTTTACAGTTGGATTAATCATCTTCCTTCCAAAAATTATCTTGTTAATAGGCGGGTGAAGAATTGGATTTGCTAAATTGTGGCTTACAAAACTCGAAAAATGAAGAAATTAGCTTTGCATTGGCAGATCATGATCGGAATGATCGCAGGTGTAATTTTTGGAATAGTTGCCTCTAAAATAGGTTGGCAGGAATTTGTCGCCGATTGGATCAAGCCTTTTGGAACCATCTTCATTAGTCTATTGAAATTGATCGCCATCCCCTTAATACTGGCGTCATTGATCAAAGGGATTTCTGATCTAAAAGATATTTCCAAGTTTAAGAATATTGGCATGCGTACGATTGTGATGTACATTCTTACAACGGTAGTAGCAATTACCGTAGGGCTTACGGTTGTCAATATTGTTCAGCCAGGTGAGTATGTTTCAAGTGCCACAGTAGCAGAACTCACCGAATCTTATAAAGGAGATGGTGAAAAAAGAGTAATCGCCGCCACCTCCCAGCAAAGTAAAGGGCCACTTCAATTCATAGTGGACATGGTACCCCAAAATATATTTGGAGCGGCGTCGAGCAATGGTAATATGTTACAAGTCATCTTTTTTGCCGTGTTTCTTGGGATTAGCATGCTGTTGGTCCGAGACGAACAAGCCAAACCACTGAAGGATTTCTTTGACAGTCTTAATGACGTCATTCTAAAAATGGTCGATCTCATTATGCTTATTGCTCCCGTTGCTGTGTTTGCACTATTGGCTTCTCTTGTGGCTGAAACGACCAATCCAGATCTTTTTCAAGCATTGGGATGGTATGTCTTCTGCGTAGTTTTGGGATTGGCCATTATGATTGTTGCCTACATCATTGCGGTTGCCCTAATCACTAAGAAGAAGCCAGGATTCTTCATGAGTGGCATTAGTCCTGCTCAATTGCTGGCATTTTCTACTTCTTCCAGTGCAGCTACTCTTCCGGTTACGATGGAACGAGTGGAAGAACATCTTGGCGTAGAAAAAGAGGTATCCAGTTTTGTTCTTCCCGTAGGTGCAACGATTAATATGGATGGCACAAGTTTGTATCAGGGTGTTGCTGCTGTATTCATTTGTCAGGCACTGGATTTCAATCTTGATTTTGCCGATCAATTGACTATTGTGCTCACTGCCTTACTCGCTTCTATAGGTTCTGCAGCAGTACCTGGTGCGGGAATGATCATGCTGGTCATCGTCTTAGAATCTATTGGGCTTCCAGCTGAATCTTTAGCGATTGGTTTGGCATTGATATTTGCGGTAGATCGTCCTCTAGATATGTGCCGTACAGTGGTAAACGTAACGGGTGACGCCACTGTAGCAATGGTTGTAGGAAATTCTTTGGGCATGCTGGGAGAGCCACATGTAGAGAATTGGGATGATGTGAAAGAAAACTTTTGATAATTGAAAATTATTAATTTTTCATTGTCAATTTTCAATTATCAATTACTTTGGTTCATCTAGAAACTTCTTGTGAAGTAGTTTGGTGAGTAAACCAGGCCAGAAACGTTTTAGACGAATGGCGTTGACTTCGAATTGTCCAAAATAGACTTCGTTTTTCTTTCTGGAGATTGATCTAAGAATTTTTTTGGCCAGATCATTTGGGTCTAGTCCGTTGGCATTTTCATCGTCTTTTTTATTGTATTTTTCACCGTCTCCACCCAGAGCATTGAAGGCGATTGGAGTATTGATATAGCCCGGACAAACCATCAGCACATGAATACCCCGATGAGAGACTTCTGCTCTTAAGCTATCAAAAAATCCATGCAGGGCGTGTTTGCTTGCTGCATACCCTGACCGATAGGGAGGTCCTACCTTGCCCGCAATGCTGCTGATGGTCACAATGCTTCCATTTTTTATTCTAAGCATATCCGGTAACACGGTCTTTGTCAATTTTACTACACCAAAATAGTTCACCTCCATCAACGAACGATAAACTTTCATTACTGTCTCTTCCGCAGTCGATCGTTGCGATACCCCAGCATTGTTAATCAGGATGTCAACTGGCCCGCTTTCACTTAATTCTGCATAGGCTGTTTCCACTGCTTTTTCATTGGTTACATCCAAAGGCAGAATGATATTTGATTCTTTATTTGTTGTCAATTCATTCGTTTCGTGCAGCTTATTTTCTGACCTGGCGGATAAGATACATATTCCTCCGGCCTTGCTGATCTCGATTGCTAATTCTCTTCCAATTCCTGAACTTGCTCCTGTGATCCAGATTCGTTTGTTTTTGAAAAATTTTGCGCTCATTTTTTTTACAATGCTTGAATGATTAAATGGTTACAATGCTTGAATGATTAAATGTAGTTAATGTTTGAGTGGGAACAATGCTTGAGTGATTAAATATTATTTGGGCTTGGATGTTTTTTTGGTTGGCATAAAACTAACTTTACTGCAAAATAAACTAAAACATAGAAAATAGAATACAGCATGACGATATCTAAACACAAAGTAGTTACCGTACACTATACCTTACGGGATGGAGGAAAAGATGGGGTGATGCTAGAAGAAACTTTGGATGGCAATCCGTTATCATTCATTTTTGGTATTGGTCAGATGATTCCTGGATTTGAAGGGAAGTTAGAAAATTTGGTAACGGGAGATTCCTTTGCTTTTTTATTATCTCCGGAAGAAGCCTATGGTGGTCAGAAGCCAAACGCTATTGTGGATATTCCTAAATCAAATTTTGCGGACTCCGATGGCACACTAAATCAAGAAGTGATTGCGGTCGGTCAATCGGTTCGCATGAAAAATCAACAGGGTCAATCTTTTCAAGGAACGATTATAGAAGATAAAGGTGACACTCTAGTTGTAGATTTTAATCATCCTATGGCTGGAAAGCATCTTCATTTTAATGGTACAATTGTGAACGTTCGGGAGGCAACAATGGAAGAGCGAACTCATGGTTACATTCAAAGTGACACACACCAATAAATCACTAAATAGAATCTTAGTAAAAACAAATGTTTACATCATGAAGTATTCAATTTTAAAAGTGGTAATTGTTTCTTTGGGAATTTTCTTTTCGTGTACTGTTCAAGCACAAGAAGACAGTGATCCAAAAATGAATAATCAGAAACAACATAACATGTCCCAAGATGCACCCCCTCCCCCACCACCGCCTCCTGCACAAGATCCCATATTTAAAGTTGTAGAACAAATGCCCAGATTTCCGGGATGTGAAGGAAAAGAACTTTCCAAGAAAGAATTGGATCAATGTGCTGACAACCGCATGGCAATGTATATGTACAAAAGAATGAAATATCCTGCTTTGGCCAGAGAGAATGGAACTCAAGGTACGGTGATCATTAGTTTTGTAGTGGGTAAAAACGGAAGCATCATGAATCCTGAAATCCAAAGAGACTTGGGGGATGGTTGTGGAGAAGAAGCATTGAAAGTGGTCAAACGAATGCAAGATGAAGTACGGTGGATTCCAGGAAAGCAAAGAGGCCGCCCCGTAAAAGTGAAGGTCACCATACCTGTGAAGTTTAAACTCTAAGATTCCTTATAAACTAATAACATTCCATGAAGAAACGACCCTACATCGCATTGCTTTTCTTATCATTATTGATATCTCAGATTTCGTTTGGACAGGAAAATACTACCGAATCCAATGAAAAAAAACAGTTAAAGGAGAATACTTCAAAGAACTTGAATTCTGATAACGCATTCATCAGTATTCGGGAAGAAATGCCAAGATTTCCGGGATGTGAAGAAAAAGAACTTTCCAAAAAAGATCTGGAGAAGTGTGCGAAAGGCAAAATGCTTGATTTTATTTACTCCAACTTGGAGTACCCCGAAAACGCAACCAATGGTATGGTCGTTATTCAATTTAATATTGATAAAAAAGGTGCCATGAAAGATTTGACCATAGCGAGAAATAAATTGAGCAAAGAGTGTGGGAAGGCAGCATTAAAGGTCATTCAAAAAATGCAGCAGGAAGTTACCTGGATTCCTGGAATTCAACACGGCAAAACGGTTCAGGTGCAATATACTCTGCCCATAAAATTTGAAGTAGATCAAAATAAGTAAAGCCATCAAGCCGACGGTACAAAATCTGGTATTGCCTTTCCGCTTATTCGATATAGCCAGACAAAAATGCGAGCAATTAAAATGCCCAATAACATTCCTGAAACAACGTCAATCGGGAAATGTACTCCTACATACACTTGTGCATACGCAACACTGGCAGCCCAAGCAATCAACCAGCCTCGGATTTTTTTGAATCGGATACCCATTGTTACAAATAAAAAATAACTCACGGCAAAGTGATTGGTGGCATGCGAGCTCGTGAAGCTGTACCCACTGCCACATCGTACCAACGCCCGCACCTGATCTAATTCGGGATTATTGCATGGCCGTACTCGTTTCACTGTTTTTTTCACTAAACGACTGCTTGTCATATCTGCCATACCGGTTGTAACGATTAAAAACAGAATAAACCAATATGCCTTCTTTCCGTAATTGAAAGAGGTAAACAGGATGATAAATACATACACTGGCAACCAAAAATATTTATCCCGCCAGACCGGAAGCAACCAATCAAAGAATGCATTTGTCCATACAGAATTGAGAAGATGAAACAGATTATAATCCCATTCAATAAGACTGATAAGTATGAATAATGTCATACATCAAATGTAGGAATAATTCTTTTTTATGGAATCGATTGAAATGTAGAATTGCTCGAATCGCTTGAATCGCAAAATCATTCGAATCGCGTAAGCGCTCAAATTTCAAGAATCTATTTTTTTAGTGAGCTTTATTGGTTATTTAATCATATATTTTTCTTTGAACATCCATGATATATTTTGCCAGACGAATAACTTGTTGGGTATACCCAAATTCATTATCATACCAGGCATAAAGCACCACACTTTTACCGTCATTTGAGATTTTGGTAGCCGGGCTGTCGAAAACACTACAGCAAGAATTGCCAATAATATCATTGGAAACCAATTCTTTCTCAAAGCTGTATTTAATTTGATTTCGTAACACTCCGCTAAGGGCGGCATCTTTCATGATTGCATTTACCTCATCAATAGAGGTCTCCCTGCCAAGCTCTAAATTCATAATTGCCAATGATCCATTGGGTGTTGGGACTCGTACCGCACTGCCTGTCAATTTATCTTTCAGGCTTGGAAGTACTAAAGAAACCGCCTTGGCCGCCCCGGTCTCGGTTATCACCATATTGATGGCAGCAGATCTTCCTCTCCGATGCTTTTTGTGCATATTATCTAAAAGGTTCTGATCATTTGTATAGGCATGTATGGTTTCAATATGACCTTTTTCCAGACCTAATTTATCATTAATTACTTTTAGAATAGGAACTATTGCATTGGTGGTACAGGAAGCGGCCGACCAAACATTGGTGCTTTCCGTAGTAAATTCATTATGATTGACCCCATACACGATGTTGGGAACTTCTTTTCCGGGAGCTGTCAATAATACTTTGCTAATTCCATTGGATTGCGTGTGTTGTGAAAGTCCATTTTGATCTCTCCATACCCCTGTATTGTCAATGACTAGGGCATTGTTGATTCCATACGATTGATAATCAATGGTTCCGGGATCTTTAGCCGCAATCATATGCACTTCTTCGCCGTTGATTATCATTTTTTTGTTTTCGCTGTCCACTTGGATAACCCCTTTAAATGGTCCGTGCACGGAATCCATACGCAACAAATCAGCACGTTTAACGATTTGTGCTGGATCATTGTTTCGGGTAACGATAGCTCTAAGTCTTAACTGAGCTCCAATCCCTGTATGGTCGATGATCGCTCTGGCACACAAACGACCAATTCTGCCAAATCCATAAAGAACGACATCAACGGGTTCTTTAACATCGATATGCTCTATATTTAAGTCTTTTAATTCATCCTTTAAAAATGCATCGAGATTTTCATATTCATTCGCACGTCCGGACCATTCGCTATTGAGCTTTCCAATGTCAATTTTACTTAAGCCAAGATTTTGCTCTAACAGGGCTTTGGCAATTTCAACAGATGTTTCAATTTCGATGGGCTTGTCCACAATCTCACGAGCATATTCGTGCAAACTCAAAAGTTCAGATATGCTTACTTCGTTTAAAGAATTTCGGAAGAGTACCAATTCTATCCCTTTTTGATACATCAATTCTCCAATGTAAAAATTAAGTGCTGTGGCTGACTTCTTCTTGTTAAGCCATACCGCTGGATTTTCGATCATTTTAGTTTCATATTAGTTAGGGCTGCAAAACTAATCAATCCTGTATTGCCAAGAAGATTTTGGACCTCAAATTTAAAAGTCGTATAAAATAACTGCTCCAGTGGCAATCAGCTTTTCACATTCTTTTCATATAAAGAAACCCAATCCTCTACGGTCATTTTTTGCATGAGCTCGCCAACCAATTCGTAGGGTATATGATCGACTTTTTTGAATCGTATACAGCTTTTCCCCATATCCAATTTATATTTAGAATGTTTTGGATATTCTGCCACAAACCAATCGTGTAGTTTAGGGTCAGCATAGATGCCACTATGATAAAGGGCTATAAATCCTTTTTGATTGGCAATATTGACAAAAGGAAGCGGAAGCTTAGGGTCGCAATGATACCCATCAGGATAGATAGAGTGCGGGACCAGATAACCCAGCATATTATAACTGAGCATTAATTCAAAACCTTCTGGTATATTAGCTTCGATGGTCTCTTTTAATTTCATAAATGGTCCGATTCGATCCTCTGGAATAGTATCAATATACTCCTCAATATCTTTGTATTTAGCAGGCATATGTAATTAATTTTTGGCTAAGATATTAAAGTGGAGGGAATAAAAAAAGCACCTCATTTGAAGTGCTCATTTGTATCTTTTTGTTTTTGCCGGCTGAATATGTTAAAGCAAAAACATGGTTAGTTAATTAAAAAGTATTAGTGAATGGCAAAGTTGACGTCATACTGAACTGAATATCTACCGGATGCAATAAGTTCCTGAAAATATTGCGCGGTCATTTCTACCAGAACCTCCAATCTTGGAAACTTCACAAAAAACTTCCCATTCTTTTTACTTACTACTATTAATTTTGTTTTTGATCTTTCACCATTTGAGTGACTTAAACTCATTTCGTTGAATTTTGTGGTTATAAAATAAAACGTAGCGATTCATATTTTATAGAAAAACACCTTCATTAAGATGTTATGGTTATTGAACACACAAAACTCAATTTTGATTGTCTGTCAACTGTGATTTTTTTGTTAATGTCTTGAAATAAACATTTATGCTTCACCCATCTTATCAAATAAAAAATGGATACGCACTATAAGCAATACTAAAACTATGCAAAGAGTTTTAATCCTCTGTAGCTGCCGGTACAAAAACAGGCTCTATCTGTTCCGTATCAATTGATTGACCTTGTCCAACCCCAAGTCCTCCGGCATTACCAATAAATTCTTCTTCCAAAGAAATGCCAAAATAAGTATAGATGGCAGCTACGTTAATTCGTTCGTCCGATTCCAATATTATATATCCGTCAATTGGTGGAAGTACAATTGCCAATCCGCCGCCTAACATGCCATCAATTTCTGCACATGTCAATTCCAAGGAATGAAATCTTGGAAGCACATCCATAGCAATTGTATCGGCAGGTGCCTGTACAACACCCGATGCAGGGCCAGCAAACTCACCGGCATCCAGTAAAACAACTTGTCGTTCGACTGTGGCGGTATCTAAAGCTGAATTGTTAAGCATAATACTGGTCATATATTGCCCTTCACTACGGGTAGCAGTCGCGCCTTGCGGCAAACCTGTTTCACCCTGAAATCCGCAAACGTATGGAATTTGATAGACATAGGTACCCGAAGGTTCAGGATCGGGCGCCGGAAGACTTTGCCATGCACTTTGTCCATTTCCATCGGAAGTAATAACCTGACCATCTGAGCCTGAATCAATCGGTAGGCTATACGAGCGATTTATGGTAGATACACCATCCAGGTATGTAGTATCGGCTTGAATTTCTACATTTTGAGCAGTTATAGATGTTAGGATAGGGAGTAGAAGAATGAGTTGGAATGTTAGAATGTACGATTTCATCATTGTTAATTCTTTAATTTTAGTTTAAATCAAAATTAGGTCAGAAATCATGGGTCGAACATCCCCTAATTCGGTGAGATTCGTGTTTGGATAATAGATTTTGGATCAATCGACAATCTTTTCCCTAATTGCCTTCGCCACTGCTTCGGACATGGAGGTGACATGGATCTTGCGATAGATGTTTTTCATATGCGATCGCACGGTCTCATAGGTGATATTCATATCTTGTGCGATATATTTATAGACTTTCCCATGTACCAATTGGGTTAATACTTCCTTTTCACGAGTGGTGAGATTGTATTCGTTTTTGACAGGAGTTTGAAAATAGGACAAGACTTTTTTGGCTACTTGAGGTGTAAACGATGCACCACCATTGCGAACATCGCGCACGGCTTTGATAATATCTTCCGGCCTGGAATTTTTAAGTAAGTATCCATCGGCACCCGCTCGAATTGCGGCAAAGATTTTTTGTTCGTCCTCAAAAACGGTAAGCATTATTATTGGAGTAGTCCAGCCCGCTTTTCTCAATTGAGTCACGGCTTCAATACCGTTAATCCCTGGCATATCAATATCCATCAAAATCACTTCTGCCTCTCTGGCCAATTCAGAATCGTTCAGTGTGAGTGCATTCTCAAATGTAGCGGTACAATTTATGTCGGGTACGCCAACGAATAGATACTTGAGAGAATCACGAATGTGTTTGCTGTCATCCACAAGAATCAGATTCATTTCATTATGATTTAGTAATTATTGACTAAAAGTAATCCCTCAGGTATTTAAGATATAAAACAGCCTAGAATTTATTTTGTCATCATTTTCTCCAAAAATAGGTTTTTTATCAATGCCTGCCCCAGGAAACATCCAGGGTCCAGAGATTTGAAAGCCTTGCAGTCTTCTCTCAGTAAACTAAACTGAGATCACCTGAGTTAGTAGGATAAAAATAAACGGATAAATCGAAGACCGTTATCCCCTATTTCGGTGATCTACACAATCAATTGAATGGTGCTCCCTTTTCCCTCTTCACTTTCTATTGTAAGTTTGCCTTTTATCTCTCTCGCCCTGGCCTTCATAGAACGCAATCCATTTCCTATACCCCGACCCAATTGTGCAGTATTCATTCCCTTTCCGTTGTCTTGAATTCTAAAATATAATCGTCCACTTGCTCTTTTTATTTCAATCCTCACTTCACTGGCTTCCGAATGTTTCAAAATATTATGAATCGCCTCCTTATAAATCAGATAGATGTTTTTGCGTTTTATCATGCTCAACTCTTTGGACCCAATGTCTTCCTGAATTGAAAAATACGCTTCGATACCTTTGACCTGAAATATTTTTTGAGCATAAATCTTCATTTTCAAAATCAAATTCTCCAATGAATCATAATCTGAATTTATTGACCACACGATATCACTCATACGATCTATCATTGATCTGGAATGATCTCCAATAATGTTTAATATGGATTTAGTCTCGTCCTGATTCCCCATTTGCAATGCATTGTCCGCTGCTGCTGTATAGATGGATATACTACCAAGTAAACTTCCTACATCGTCATGAAGGTCTCGGGATATATTTTCGCGCATGGAAAGAATTCTCCTTCGTTCGTTTTGTTTGTTGTAAATCCAATACCAAACAAGCCCCATACCCAAAAACAAGACTGTTATCCTAAACCACAATTGCTTATACCAAGATCTATTGACTTTAATTTGTATTGACTTTTCTTCAGAAATTTGAATTCCGTTATGATCCATTGCCTTTACAACCAATTCATACCTCCCCCCTCTCAACCCTGGCAAAAGGATTTCATTGGTATTATCATTTTCTATCCAAAAATCATATAACCCTGGTATTTTGTAGGCGAATGTATTTTTACTGGCCGTATTAAAATCTATGACTGCGAAGGTAAGTGAAAGGCCGTAGTCATTTTCATGAATATAGTAGGTTTGATTTTTAAACTTCGGACGCTTTTTGTTTCCTAACATGAATATTTCTGTCAGATTCAAGGATTGTACCTCTTGGTTAACATTTGATAATTCACGTAAAGAAGCCGTCGCCAAGAATCCATTTCCCCCAAGATATAGTAAATCTCCATTCATCACTATCGGACCACTTAGTCCTGTTTTAGGAATGCCTTCACTTTCCGCAAAGAATCGTGAACTCCCGTCTCTTGAAGCAAATTGCAATCCATTATTTGAAACGGACCAAATGGTATTGTCTTTCAATGCAAAAGATTTTATTTCATTAAAAGGCATTTCCATACGGGAAACCTGTTCTCCTATTTCATACAAGCCATTAGGGGAAGAGAATAAAATGTTCCCATTCGAATCCACATCGATCGATCGAATGGTATTTGTTACCATTGCAGGAATAGTTCTCGAAGTATATTCCTTTTTGCAATTCAAGCTAGCAAATTCAATGGCACACTTTTGACGCAAGGACAATGATCTGAAGAATTCATCGTCACCACATGTTTTAAAATCAAGCGTAACATTTTCAAACAATCCATCTTGCTCACCTGCCAAATACAATTGCTTCGTCTTCCCCACTACTACATCATTGAACAATGATTCTTTCACGAATCCATCAAAAAGTGCAAAGGAGTGCCACTGTTCCTCAATGTGATAAAAAACCAGGCAGTACCCGTAAGCAGAGGCAAATAAGAGTTCGCCATATGGAGTATTCTGGACGGCCAATGATACATATCTCGAATATTTCAAAGCTCCTGGAACAAACGGGTTTTTTTCTGGTATAGCCAGAGGGGACTTAAATATATCTTGTAAAGACCCAGTTGTCTTATTGTATTCAAATACCGTAGTGGCAGTACCAATAAAAAGCCGATCCTTGAAGGGTAGCAAAGAATAAATACGATGATTGGCAAGTATTGACCTCTCCCACTTGGAATCCTTTCCATTTAAAATAAACACTCCATTATCCGTTCCAGCCCAAACCGTTTCATCTACTTTTTCCAAGACATTTACCTTTAAGCTTTTACCGAGGGGTGATTTCAATTCTACGATATTAAATAATGGTTGAGTCGTATTCATATAATTTACACCTTGCTCGGTACCGACCCAAATCCGCTTTTCCTGATCTACAAAAATGCATCGTATTTGCTCTCCTTCAAATCCACTTTTATCGACGAACGTAAACTTCAATGTCCTTGGATCGAACCAATAGAGCTTACCACTTTTTAACCCAATTATTAATTGATCCTCTACTGATGCTAAAACATTTAATTCTTCTCCTTGATAATTCAATTGATCTTCTTCTGGAAATAGAATTTCTGAAAAATCTGCCCCATTCAAAATACGGAGGGCGTTGTCCCAGCAACCCGCAACTATCTTTTCATTGATTGCTATAAGCTTATGACACGTATATGAGGGCTGTGTTCCCAATACATTCTGTACATCCAAAGCTCTATCCAGTGTATCGTTTTGAATACTAAGCTTAAAAAGTCCAACCCCAACCAACGAACATATCATGGAATCCTGATTTAGCGGTATTGCATCGATAATATTGTTTTTCCTATCAAAATAGGATCGAATCCTTTTTTCATTTTTGTGATAAATAATAAGTCCATTTCGAGGGGTCAATATCCATAAATCTTCGCCAATCAATCTTAGTTTGTATACATCAATATTGGTCAGTCCCGCTACCTTGTCACTTTTATCGGTTAGTATATTGTATTTATAAAGTCCTTTACCTTTGATCGCTAACCAAATAACCGAGCCATCTATGACCATATCGTTTATCGGAAGGTGTCTTAGATTTAAACTATCGTTAATTGGAAATCGCCGGACGAATTCTCCGTCAAATCGATTGAATCCTTCATTGGTTGCCACCCAAAGGTAGCCTGTTGAATCCTGCTCAATATCGTTGATGGTCAAATTCGAAAACCCTTCTTCAATACCGATATTATTCCACGGATTAAGGTACTGTCCCGAACAAAAGATAGGAACACAAAAAGCGATCAGGGCGAGAATTCTCTTCATTCTCAAAAATAAACAATCGATTATGGAGAGACAAATGTGCCTATGAATAGAAACCCACTCAAATACTCACTTATTTGTATCTTAAAAACTTGACATGTTAAAATTGTGTATGAAGTCTTGTCGGAAACTGCTCTGGAATCTCCTCCTTGCTCTCTCCGAGATTCTGTCGAAGGTCAATTTCGATTCCACGAGCAATGGTAGAAATCGGTACATCATTTGCTGAGCCTTCAAATGGATTTTCTCCTGTACGGCCAATTCTTTCCATGGTATGAAATATCCAGGCTACGATCACATAAAAAGGAATGCATATCCAAATAAAATATTGTCCAATTACTGGATGTTCCTCCAGCAAATTGCCTCCGATCTCCGCAAACTGTGGTACCAGAGCCATAGGCAACAGCAACACAAAAATCCACATAAAGAAATGATTGAGTGTGGCAAAATGCCTGGGATACGGGAAGTTTTTGATGCGCTCGCTTTTTCCCTGCAAGGTAAATAACTCTTCCAAAATGCTTTCCAAATGTAAAAATGAAAACTCCCAAATAATGCCTTGTTCTTTTAGTTTGCGCAAGTGATGAGATTGCAGGTAGAGTAAGGCAGTTTGTTTATTATTTTTACGCATCGTGTATTCCATATCTTCCTCGGAGAGATAGGGCTGTAGATCTTCTCCCAAATCCGAATCCATTTCAGGAGGGCGGATATCCCATTCGCGATTGGTCTTTTCTTTGAGCACTGTCTCCCATGGTTTGGGCATCCGCATGGCATGACGGAGTGCGGTCATCCAGGCAATATGTCGATAGGTAAAAATCTTGATTTCATTCTTCAAATCATCATCCGACATAGGGTTTGTAGCATGTTCATTGGTGATCATATCCTGGACAAACATTCCGAATGTACGTGATGTATTCACTATCCCACCCCAGATCTTTCGTGCTTCCCAGATCCGACCATAGGCAGAATTGTTTTGAAAACCAATCACAAATGCCACGGCCGTACCGATCAGGGCCAAGGGTGTCCACGGCACTTTTAACCATCCCAGATCAAGAAAGTGATAAATGGCCACCCAGATGGTAATGATAACAACAAATAGAAGCGTTTCGTAACGGGTCCACAACGCCATTTCTCGCGTAGTATAAATCTTTTTGGTGTGCATGCAGATTATTTTATTGGAATGACCAAATTATTGAATTTTGGGGTAATATAGATAGATGGAAAATGAAAATGAAAAAGGATGGAATAATTTACTTTAGATTAATGCCCACAAACAACTAATTCTGTGGAAATGTTTACTTATAAAGTTGTACTTGCATGCATTTTATTACATGCTTTGGTCGAAAAATCTAAAACAACTCCTGTTTCGTTCTCATAATTGCATTGATATGATATTCAATAATCTTGTCTCTGCCTTCTCGTGTCATTAAAATGGTTTTGCATTCCTCTTCATTATCCATGAAAAAGTTTTCAGTGAGAAGAGCTGGCATTTTGGTTTTGATCAATACATAAAACTTGGCTTCTTTATCCAAATCACCATCACTAAAGTCGGTCCGCAATCTCTTGTTGGGAAAAACATTTTGAAATTCGTGACCAAAAATGGTGGCAATTTTATCGCTTTTTGTGCTGCCTGGCGAGGTATAAACTTCGGATCCATGTCCACCACCAGCATTACTGTGCACACTTAAATAGAAACTAGATCGAGCACCTCCGTAGCGATGCGCTCTAATCACGCGGGTTTCTAAAGTAACGTCTCGATATTCCGGAGCAATATTCACGTACCGGACATCCAATTGTGTCAATCTTTCAATAATCCCATTCACAATTGCGCGATTAAATTCTCCTTCGAAAAGTTGAGATCCATCGGCCCATTTGGGAGATCGTTTGCCTTGGGTTTGATATTTACCGTTAATGATTCCGCCATGTCCATTGTCGAGAAGTACTAGCATGAGAAGATTTTAGAGGTTTTAAAGTAAGAAAGATAATAATTCGTGGTTAGGTGTTCTGAAGAAAGTCCGCTTAAAAAGTTGGTAGCATTTAGAAAATGAGAATCAAATGAGGTATGAAATAATTATAGCATGAATCAGGCAATTCAAATATATGCATTCATTGAGAATTTTGTTTTTTTAATTTAGCTAACTCCAAATACCGCTCGGATTCTTCTGTAAAGATCACTCGAAAAGGGCCTTTATCTGGATTCAACTTTTTTGAACTTTCAATAATTGCAACTATGGTATCCAAAAAAGCAGGTACATCCTTAATTTCTTCCATTACCTTTTGCAGCATTATGCGCTCCTCTGGAGTATTAGGAATAACCTCAACTGTATTTAATTTATCTGTTATCATGCTTTCAAATATATATTTTTTTTGGCAAAATAGCAATGTATGTATAGCGTTGCCCATTGATGTATGGCTCTATAAAATCATTCAAAAGACCATAAAGTTCATACTCCAATTTTAGTCTACTTATATTTCGTTCAACAAACCTGTGATATGCCAGATGTCTTATTTCATCAGAACCTCTAACACATATGGCAGCAAATCCAACCTTACTTAAAAATAATGGAATTGTGTGCAAAACTGTGTTGAAAACAACATACATATCCCCATTATTAGATCTAACTTGATCATCAATTTCGAATCTATCATTCTTACTATTTCCAAAACCAAGATTATAAGCGGTAATCATTTTTCCTGATTCGCTATGATAAATATTCAATAACTTATTATAGCGAACTACTTTAACGACATCTCTTTTTCCTCTGCTTATAAAAGTGTAGACATATCCATTTTCAACAGTTTGAATTTCATAAACCTTCGTCTGCATTTTCCTGGCTTGCGTAATTAGTAATCATTTCAAGCCTATAACTACATTTTAAATTAAATGTGACAAGGTTAATGTCAATTCGTAACTACACAGCCATATTTTTGGCAAACAGTTCATCATTATAGACCTGTTGGATAGACTCCAATACATTACGTTCATTTTTTACCATCGTAGAAATAAATGAACGAATATTCGC
>JBCCVV010000043.1:0-34677 GCA_039194925.1 Bacteroidota bacterium | reverse complement strand
GGGGATGAGACCAATGGAAACATGACGGTTGACTTTGGATTTATCCCACAGATGAGCATAGGTAGTACGGTGTTCTATGATCCAAATGACAATGGAATACAGGATACGAGCAATCCATTGGAAGACGGGATAGCAGGTGTTACAGTAAATCTATACTATGATGCAGATGGCGATGGAAGCTTGACCGGCACGGAATTAACTCCAGTAGCGACTACGGTAACGGATGCGGAGGGCGATTACTTCTTTGGCATGTTACCGGAAGGCGATTACATCGTAGGTGTACAACCTACAGGAGATGCTCCAGTAAGTAGTACCGGTCAGATGACGGCGGATGGCGTAGACGGGAATGACAATGGAGAACAACCAGGCGGCTCCGGCACAGAGATTTTATCGAACCCAGTGAATCTGGATGGCAATATGGAGACGCATACGGAAGATGAGCAAGGAGGAATGCAGGATGATGGGGATGAGAACAATGGAGACATGACGGTTGACTTCGGATTGATCCCGAATATGAGTATTGGAAGTACGGTATTCTTGGATAACAACGACGATGGTATGCAAGATCCACTTGATCTTACGGAAGTGGGAATTCCAAGTGTGATAGTCGAGTTGCTTTTTGATGCAAACAACGACGGAGTGATTGATGGAGATGAATTGATTCCTGTATCCACTATTTGGACAGATAGTAACGGAGATTATTTCTTTGGTAATTTACCAGAAGGAAATTATCAAGTAGTAATTCCAACTGCACCGGCTAGTGCGCCGACTTCTTCTACTCCAACAGATACTATGGATAATAGAGAGGATGGTGATGACAACGGTGTTCAACCTGGCGGACCAGGTACTGCAGTGACTTCGCCAATAATTAATCTTACTCCAACGGAGGAACCATTGGATGCGGATGAAGGTGGACAAGGTGGAATGCAAGATAATACAGCGTCCAACCCAGATGAAAATGGAGACATGACCGTTGACTTTGGTTTCATTCCATATGTTAGCGTAGGATCCAATGTTTTCGCAGATGAAAATAATGATGGAATCGATCAGGGAGTCGATGAAGAAGGTATTGAAGGAATTACAGTAGAGGTGTATTCTACGGGACCAGATATGATGATTGGTGGAGGAGACGATGTGCTCGTTGGCATGGACGTTACGGATATTAACGGCGACTGGTTCGTAGATAGTCTTACTCCAGGAGAATTTTACGCAGTAATTAATTCTGTAGACCCGAATTATCCAACATCAAGTACGACAGATTTTGATAGTGATGATCAAGTCGACAACAATGACAATGGTGTACAAGCTGGAGGTAGTGGTACGACTGTAGTAAGTAACGAATTTACACTTACGGGAGATGCAGAGCCTACGACTGAGCCAGGATCGGGAGGAACACAAGACGATAGCGATGATGATAATGGTGATATGACAATTGATTTTGGGTTTGTTCCTTATTATTCATTGGGTAATCAAGTATGGATTGATGATAATTATGATGGTTTAATCAATGGAAGTGAAGTAGGTATTGATGGAGTAGAGGTAGAATTGTATGACCTTGCAGGAACCTTAATTGACATGACCGTAACAATGAATGGTGGATTGTACTTATTCGATAATTTATTGCCAGGAGATTATATCGTGGTGATTCCAGCTAGCGAATTAGCACCAAATGGTACACTACAAGATTATCAATCGAGTACCGGTACATTCAACATGGGAGGACCATTTGAAAATCCGGGAGTAGATGCAGAGACTAATACGGATAATGACGACAATGGAACGTTCAATACAAATGTTGATTATCCATCAGCTGTAGTAAGTACCGTTGTGACATTAGGTGGAGGTGAACCGTTGAATGAGAATCCTGATAACGATCCAAATACCTTAGATCAATATGAAAATCTGACGGTTGACTTTGGATTTATCAGAAAAATATATGATGTAGCGCTTATCAAGGAAACGGCCATGGAAACGGGCAACAAGGTAGGTGAAACAATAACATTTACAATTGCAGTAACGAATCAAGGGAATACTCCTTTGACTAATATTGAAGTTACGGATTACATCGCACCTGGATTTATCAACGAACCTGTGCTTAATGCTGCGGTTACAGATGCTGGTGGATCTGGTTGGTCTCCGGAAGTTGATAATAAAATTACCTATGTGATTGGCAATACGCTACTGCCAAACGAAACTGTAGAAATAACAGTTTTCCTCGAATTGGGACAGTCATTGGCACCTGGTGCGTATACCAATTTTGCGGAGGTGAGCGAATTCCAGGATACAATTGGAAACAGTACAGATGGCACAGGTCCCTATACAGGTGGAATTGACGATGTAGATAGTACTCCCGACGATGTAAATGGAAATGATCCTGGAGGACAACCGGATAGCGATGCGGATGATCATATTGATGGAGATGGTACAGGAACTCCAGGTGATGGAGTACCATCAACAGATGAAGACGACCATGATCCCGCAATGATCAAAGTTGTGGATATTGCATTGGCTAAAACAGTAGTTACACCTGGACCTTACTCGTATGGTCAGGAAGTACAATTCAATATTGAGGTGATCAATCAAGGGAATGTTGATTTGGAAAATATCCTGGTCAGCGACTATATTCCTTGTGGATTTACTTTTGGACCAAGTAACAGTGGTTGGTCTGTAAGCTCTAATGTTGCTACTACTACAATTGCAGCTCTTGCTGCTGGTGCGAGTACTGACGTGAGCATTTATTTAACCGTGACTCCAGTAAGTGGCGCTTGTGACTATGATGACGCTTATGTGAATTTTGCCGAGGTGAGTAGCATGTTTGCAGATTATGATGGAGATGGCATATTTGATGATGATGCAAGTGATGATGATGTTGATAGTTCGGCGGATTCAGATGAGGAAAATGATGCAGGTGGAGAACCAGAGACAGATTCGGATGACTATGTAGATGGTGACGGTACAGGGGGTGTAGATGATGGTACAGATACTACAGATGAAGATGACCACGATCCAGCATTCATCACCATATTCGATTTGGCACAGATTAAGTATATTGACGATTTAGGACCTTATGACATAGGAACTACGGCGACATTTACTTTTGAAGTAACCAATCAAGGTAACGTAGACGCCTATAACATTGAAATTACCGATTATCTCATGGATGGATTCGAATTTTCAATGGCTGGAAATGCGGGCTGGTCTGAAAGTGGTGATAATTTAGTATACACCATAGCAGGTCCATTGGCACCAGGAGAGACAGAAACAATTACGTTGGATCTCACTGTAGTTTTACCGGATAATGCTACCGTATTTTCATGGTACAATGAATCTGAAATTAGCAGTGCAGATGACGACACTGATGATACGAACCAGGATCCAACGGATGCAGATAGTACTCCGGATGATGATCCAAACAATGATAATGACCTTACAGATGGACCGGACGATGATGTAATTTTTGATCCGGATGATGAAAATGACAATGTAATTGATGAGAATCCAAACGATCCATTTGGTACTGGGGATGATGATGAAGATGACAACGATGCAGCCGGAATTTTAGTTGTTGGTGGTCTTGGAGATACGGTTTGGAAAGATGCCGACGGAGATGGTATCCAAGATGCAGGTGAGGACGGTGTAGAAGGTGTAGTAGTGATCTTGACGGATTGCAGTGGTACTGTTCTAGCGACAGAAACAACGGATGCCAATGGATTCTACTTCTTTGACAATTTGATTCCGGGTAATTATCAAGTACAATTTGATGTTAGTAGTCTTCCGGATGGATGTTCATTTACAGTTCAGGATCAAGGAGGAGACGATGCATTGGATAGTGACGTAGATGCAAATGGGTTTGCACCATGTACCTTCATACAAGGTGGTGAATACGATAGCACCTTTGATGCGGGTCTAATTGCACTTCCAAATATTGGAGATTTTGTGTGGCATGATACTGATGGAGATGGAATTCAAGATCCGGGTGAACCTGGAATTGAAGATGTTATGGTATTGCTTTACAATGAAGCCAATGAGTTGATTCAAGTGACAGTTACCAATTCGGATGGATATTACCTCTTCACGGATGTTTTACCGGATACGTATTACATTGTATTTGTAGATCCGGAAGGATTCACATCTACGTTCCCTAACACGACAGATGATGAAAATGATAGTGATATCACCAACTTTGTATTTACCTCTGAGGGAAGTACCACGGATCTATTTGAAGTGTTCTTTGGACAGGAAGATGATTTATCTTTTGATGCAGGATATTACATGTGTATTCCGATTGGAGAATTGGCATGGTATGATGTGGATGAAGATGATGTCTGGGATTCTAACGAGAATGGTATCAATGGATTGGAAGTGAGGTTGTATAGATTAGAAAGTGGTGGATACGAACTATTTGATGAAATGTTGACGGGTCATAAACCGGGAACAGCCTCAGATGATGGCTATTTCAAATTCTGCGCACCTCCTGGAACGTACTACATTGAAATAGAGATGCCGCCAATTGGATTAGTCCAGGCACAGCCCAATCAAATTAACGGTCTTCCACTAACTCATCCAAATGAACCTACAACCGATAGTGACTTGACCAATAATTTTGGTATAGGTACAACGGCATCGTTCTCTGTAATGTCAGGTGAAATGTTGTGTAACATTGGTGGAGGATTCTACCCAATGGCTACGGCTGGAAACAGAGTATGGATTGATTCGAATGAAAATGGACTTCAAGATTCCGGAGAACAGAATATGCCAAACGTTAAAGTAGAAGCATACGAAGCAGAAAGTGGTCTGAAGGTTGCTGAATCTACTACCAACAATCAAGGTATTTATAAGATTGAGTATTTACAGAAAACAGACTATTATCTCAAGTTTATTCCACCAACAGGATTTGGATTCACAAATCCGAATATGGGAGATGAAGATAATGATAGTGATGTGGATCATTCGTATGGATTCCAGACTACGGCGGCATATAGTATGCAACCGGGAGAGACGTATATTAATATCGACGCAGGATTACGATTTGGAGTATTGCCGGTAGTGTGGACAGAAGTGAATGCAGAATACAAAGGAGACCATAACCTGGTAACATGGGGTACGGCTTCAGAGGTAAATACAGAATCATTTGTAATAGAACGGAGTGTGAACGAAGGAAACCTGTTTGAGGAGATAGGTGAAGTAGAAGCGGCTGGCGAAAGTTCTGAAATATTGAATTATGAATTCAAGGATGAAGACGTGAGACCAGGAGTATACTACTACCGAATCAAGCAGGTGGATAGAGATGGCAAGTTTGAATACAGTGATATTGTACGTGTAACCATCAAATCGGACAAGAATTTGATTACGCTCGCACCAAATCCTGCACACGAGAAATCTACGCTTTCAATTGAGTTGGAAAGTAATCAGGAAGCATTGGTAACAGTAACGGCTAATGATGGAAGGTTGATTCGATCTTATACCTTGCAGTCGGATTCTGGAAATGGAGTGAGTGCAGTTATTGAATTAGAAGACCTTCCTGCCGGAGTATATTCAGTAGGTATAGTTCAGGGCGTGTTTAAAGATGTACGAAAGTTGATTATTGTAGAGTAAGTTCTATTAATAGATGATTGATTAAAAAGGCTCTACCTCTTAAAGGGCTTCAAGCCCTTTAAGAGGTTCAACAACACGAATAGGGCTATCAATAGTGCTTGCCCAAAGACAAGATGAATATTGAAAAAAGAAAAAAAGTAAGACAAAGGTTAATTGTAGTTGCTGTGAAAAAAGTGATTATGAAAAGATACAAGATTGGAGTTGATGAAATTAGCTAGCTGTGTTACTTTCTAAAACTGTTGGTCAGAAAAATAAACGTTGGAATCAATGCCATTCCTACAATAAAGACAAGAATTCCTGTATGAATAACATCCCTTGACAGGAATGACTGAATTTGGATGAACATATATGCGCTAAATGGGATCATCACAAAACAAGCGGTAAAAAATCCAGGATTATATTTCTTTTGATAAACAAATAGAAACGTATGTAATATTCCATTGAGGAGCGTAACGCCAAGTAATCCGAATAATAGCCATAATAGTTGGTCTCCGTAAATTGCCGAGATCAAATAGGCAGTCCATCCTAGAACTACATTGATAAAAAGTACTCCCTTATCATTTAATGGAAATCGTATAATTGGGTTTCTATTGTAAATGTTTTGATTGAAAAACTCCTTGAATCCACCTGGATATACGTATTCTTCAAATTGATGAAGAAGTAAGGTTACAACGTGTAGCCAGGATACTGTATGTATATCTGCAATCTTCTGGTGAGTCAAAGGAATACAGAGAATGATCGCAATTGCTATTATTCCTCCAAAGGTGGCCCAATATTTTATAACCCATTTCATAGCTTCTTGATCTCAATTGGTTTTAAAAGCAAATCCTAAGTTATGATAAGCCAATCAACTTCTTATCTAGATTCCGAAATTTCCGTACGATTACCAATAAAATCATACTTTTTGTTGGCCAAATGTTAAAGTTTTTGACGGATATAAATTGTACGATTCGAATAAAATTTCACGCTTTATTCAAACCACAATTTCATTCATTAAGGAGCATTTGAAGACATGCAAAATGTTCTATTTAAATCCAAAAATAAAGAATAATATATGGAAATTGGTTGGTTGTTTAAAATGTTAGAAACATTAACAATTAAAATATGCCTTCGAACAAACTATAATTTGGTCTGTTTTAAATATGAGTTTTGGAAATAACGAAAGCAATTTAATTGATAAATAAATAGTAGAATTATGTTTAAAAGAAGGTTTAGACGGACGTACTCGGTACCTGCTCCAGCGAGACCAGTGACCCGTACACTATAAGGGACAATAGCATATTAGACCCAATGAACATAGAGGCCGTTTCAAGCGAAGCGGCCTCTTATTATTTCATTAAGTTACTTACTTTTCTTTCGAAATTTTCTTACATCGGGATAGGTCATTTTATGACTACCACAATAGACTTTTATTGTCACTTAATTCGTGATGTGGTATTCCTTTACTTTACAGATACGCTGGAACTATTGTTAAAAATTTGATAAGCTATTTGAAGCCAGCTAAACCCTAAAAACAAATTTAGGTGAAATGATATCGCTGGAATCAATATTAAATTGTGGGATTGCGTAAGGTATATTGAAATAGAGAATGACTGGAAACATGATTTCAAAAAATATTTTGAAACATTGTGCAGTGGAATGACTTAAAATATGTGATCTTGCGTGGCATAGAATTCTTTACGTTATAATTCTAATCGATATTCAAGTAAAGAATTGCAAAAAATGACTTGAAAAGGCGAGACAATGAATTTGGCTTTATACTTGACCGTGTTGTTATTAAATAATCTCAATGTTGAAATTCACGATACACCCGTGGCGTTGTTTCAAATTACACAGCAGGAGAAAAAGATAATGATCGATGTATCTTTTCATACGAAGGATTTTTCAAAATCGACAAAGATCAGTGAAGGTCAATTAAACGAGAATGTTATTCAAGAATACATGAGGGAGAATATCACTTTTCGGGTAAATTCGAAGCGACTTCCAATGAATGTCACCTACTTTTCCAATAAAGAAAACCACATTCGGGTCAAAGGCAATCTTGAACTCGTGGATGAAGAAATAAGAGCACTCAAAATAAAGAATACCTGTCTGATCGATGTTACGGGGCACGAAAACATCATGTATATCAATCTGAATGGAACGGTCAAAGACTATCGGATGAATCGAAGAAATAAAGTTATTCGGGTGCGCTATTAATAGAGTATCAATTCTACCTCCAAAGATGATGATAAACGATCTTGATCACTCATTCCGATATTCAATGGTAATAACTGGACATAGGAGGGGTTTAAAGTTAAAAGGTTGCGGGTAGATTATAGATCAACAGTTAATTATAATTCAAAGAACGAAAAACATCTTTCATCCAATCATTGACCATGCAATCCAGGATCAAATGAATTCTTGGTTCATCACTGCGATTATGTACTTCATGCAGGATATCAAAATTACAATACCAGCACTCTCCCTCTTTCATTCTTACCGGTTTTCCTTCCAATATGATCTCTACTTTATCATTTGTTTGGACTGGGATATGGAGCCTTATTTTGCCATGTTCGAAGCTATATCCGGAATCATTGTGGGGCCGGATGCTGGCACCAGGGTCTAAGGTATGCACTCGGAATGTCTCTGTTCGACATTTGAATGTTTCAAAGATAGATAAGAGATAAGGGCACTTTTTTAGAGCATCGTTGGGCACAAACTTTATTTCATCGTACGGCCCGCCGATAGGCACAATAAAATGTTTTAACCAAAGGGTTTCCAACGTTACAGAAGGATTGTAGATATCCGTATAATCCGATTTTGTGAATTGCGCCAATTCTTTTTTGATGATTTCTGGATCGAAATGGAAGGGGAGTTTTAGGGAGTTCATTGTACGGTTTTATTTTAAAGAGTAAGTTACGCAAACAAGTGCAAATTAAAATGAACAATAGGATACGTTTAGTTTCTTTTAGACAAATCCAACCACTCAGGTATTGCTTCAAATCCATTTTCCCGACATCGTTTGATCATACTTTCCAAGGTATAAGAATCATATTCAAACCAGTCAATTTGTTGGGTAATCAACAGATTTTCGTCAAAGTACAACCAAATCGTAAATTCCATCCCCCAATCGGTATCGATGAGTGTACCATCATAATAGAATGGATTCACTTTTCCGCAGGCGACTGCAACACTATCATTGGCCACCAAAGAATTAAGAGACAAGTGTTCTTGATCGGGAGTCAATTTTTTAAAACGATCTCCTTCTTCATCCCATTTATAAAATCGCTTTAATTGCCATAGACTGTCCAAATCCAATTGCAACAGTACGTCTTTAAATTCCAAATCCTCACGGTAATAAGCACAAAACTTTTTCCAGTCTTGTCGCTCAGCAAATGTTTGGAAAAAATCTTTGGCTTTGTTTTCAACCAATTGTTTTCGTGTAAGATTTTGTTGTTCTACCGACTCTATACAACTAAAGAATAACATTGAGATGGATGCCAACAGGAAAAGATATTTCATAGTTACTTTTTTCTACTGTGCCAGATGGTAAATACAGCCGTAATTAAAAAGGGAAGTGTAGAAAGGACAATCTTAAAGTTTGAACCAATGATTCCAATAAAGAGCATCATCAATAAAAGCAGTCCTATGCCTCCAATTCCGACATAAGTCAACCATCTTTTGGGTTGTATTTGAAATAAAGTAATGAATAGGATCAGTTGTCCGAAAAGTGGAAGGAGTACAAAAGGATGTAAAAGAGATGCTGGATCTGTTATCATCTTGGTAAGCAATTCGCCTTCTATTTGGAAGAGGAATTGGTGTTGATCTTCCCCCCATTCGAGATATCCAAGAAGTGAAAAAAGAATAAGCAGTACGTTTAGAAATTTTGCGTTCATGACATCCGTGGTTGCCTTTACCAAGTTTCTTCAAAAGTTTAGTAAACCTAACATCTTTTCCTTCATAGCCACCATCCCTTTGTAAGGCCGTACCATAACTTTAAATTCCACAATCTTACCATCATCGTTAAAGGTAATAAGGTCTACTCCGTTGATAGTGAACTCTCCAATTTTCGTGGTAAATTCGAGACAAGCTCGATTTTCACTTGCGAGCTCATTGACATAGCTGAAATTATCATTGGCAATTACATACATAGCAGCGGTGAGATACATTTTAGCAATATCTTTTCCTTTTTGGGGAGACCATACCACAGGAGAATGGAATACGATATCATCCGCCAGAATCTCATCCAGGAAATTTATATCTCTTTCCGCAACTGCTTTGTGCCATTTTTCTAGTGCTTTCATAGTTTATAATGTGTAAAGTGAGATCGTAATTTGGGATTTAGCTTTTTTGTTGATTATAATCTTTCACAGATTTTTGAAACGATTTAATTTCAGAATCAAAATGAGAGGATATGAGTTTTTCTGTAAGATTAATGTCCAATGTCAACAAGCGTATCAGTATGTATTGCTCATTGATCTCAACAAAGCTATCCTGATACGTCAGTCCTCTTTCAAAAAGATAGTTGTTGATTTCGTCATTGAGCAGATTAATGGCATCATCAAAGTTCTTTGGGAGCGAAGCGTAGTTCCATTTCCATAGATTCGTGCTTAATATTTTATTGTGTGGTTGGTATTCTACTTCCTCATACCCTTCTTTAATCAATTGGTTCTTTCTTTCTTCAAGTACTTCATCTATGGATTTAGACAAATCGGTCTTTACCTTTTCGATTTCGTACAGATAGCCAAGTTGGCCTTTAACGATACGAGCCGTGGTGCTCTTTTTATGCACCACTGACCAAAAATACCGCTTCTCGTTCAAAATTTTGAGTAATACAATATCCATTATAAGGCAATTGATTGCTGAACTAAAGATAAGGTATTAAACCACTTCAATCGATTGGTGGGATATAAGAAACCTGACATTTTTCCGAATAAAGGATATTATTTCGATACGTGTATTGAATCCACAGTTAAATCCATAAATGCCAAACGTTCTTTGATCTTCTCTCTTACCAGATCGGGTGTAAATCTCATTCGTCATAATCAACAACGGAAACGATACTTCTACTAGAATCAAATTCTGAATTGTAGGTTATCCATTCAGACTGTCGCGCTTCATTTGTAACACTTTTTTTACAAGAATTACTGAATAGAATAAAGGCAAAACATAGTGGCACAATTACATGCCTCAAAATCTTGGTTCTCATAGTTGGGGGGTTAAATGCTGGAGTAAATCTCTTCGAAAATAAACACTTAATGCATGATACGAAAGAGTACTACGCATTAAGTGTCCATCATATTCTATTTGTAAATTGCAATTACGATCATCTGATTACAACGTTTTCATGTATTCAATCACCTGCCACTTTTCTTCATCAGTAAGATCAGAAGTTCCATAGTCATGACCAAGATTAGAGTTGCCTGGCATGATGGTACTGTCTTGCTTCATGACGTTGAATATGGAAGGTCCTTTACCCGTAACAAACCCTACATTTACTGGATCAAACTCTCGATCGCCAACATGGAACTCTTTTACTCTTTCTTCCGGTGCTTTCATCAACTCCCAAAGATTAGGTATGGAACCATTATGCAAAAAAGGAGCTGTTGCCCATATGCCATTCAGTGGACGACCCTTGTAAACCAAAGAATCGCTGCTAATCTTGTCGTGTTTGTTTCTAGCTTCCAAGTTCTCAGCCAACAATTCTCTTAGTGTTTCCTCATCTGCTTTTATTCCTTTATGCTTTGCAGGAATAAGACCGGCTTTTATGGCAGAAATCGGTCTTTTCAGAACGACACCGACGACACCATTTACAGGAATTTCTATGGCTGCTGCTTTTACACCAAAAGGATCACCCAGGATGATTTCTTGTTTCACGCCATCCAAAATCAATGTCTTTGCCATTCGGTTTTTGGCATTATCCGCGGTTACCGGATCTGTACCAAGTTTAGAAACCAACGTTTTATTCGAAATATATGGTTTTCCTTCATCCTCTCTTGAAATTACTTCATGACAACGTTGGCATTTATCGGCAAAAATAATAGCACCTTTAGCCGCCTTGTCGATGTCAATTGGAGGTAAGATTTGTTCTGGCCATTCTGGAGATCTCAAATCCATTACCCAGGATTCCAATTCTCCCAATCCTCTGAAATCTACGGTCGATGAGTACGCAACATCTATTCCAAGGATTTGCTGCCACCATGGAGCCTCATGAATACTTAAGTTGCCAAATACACCTACCACCTCTCCTACATTTCTTACCAATGGACCCACCACTGGAGTGTTTGGAGCGGAAGCATTCCATTGAACGACATCCGACTGGTGCGTACCCCAAAGGAAGGGATAAGAAACAGGTCCTGTAGGTGAATTTTTATTGGCCAGATCGTGCAAACCAAATGCAGTTCCCGCATTCATAATGTTACCAAAAGCATCTAGTCGTGCATAGCTGGTAAAATCTTTTGGATAGTGACTTGGGAGATCATTTACGGCTTGTCGTTCTGCAGTTGCTTCTGCAAGTTGCTGCACCTGGGTACGTAGACCTTCAGCCGTTTGTTGAGAATAGCTGTCGGCCAGAACGCGTTTCGCAAACCGTTCAAATTTGTCGTCGTTTTTGTAGGTCTGATCCAGGGAATTCACAATTTCACTAAAAAACTTGACAAAGTTGGCTAAGGTTGGCGCACCTTCAATGAGCATTTTTGTGCCGTTATAATTGATTTGGTTTGTGTGACAAGCAGCACAAGTCATTCCCATTACCCTCGGTTGATTTTTTCGGGCACGAGTAATGGCAAATCCAATAGGAAGCCCGGATGGGTTTTTCATGGAAGAACCCATAGGAAGATATCCGAGCGATTCCATAAATTCTGAATTGCGGAATAGCTTGTCGTTATTCGATTGTTCCAACCAGGTAAACCAATCGTATGGCATAATGTCTGACCCCTGGCTGGTAAACCAAAACAATTCTCGAGTTTCTTTTGACCAATTCTGTGGAAGTTCGGTTCGATCTGGTATTGGACCATCCGCATCAACCACAACGATTCCTTCATCGCTGTCATAGTAATAGTCTTCTTTCAAAGACTTGACGTAAAAATAGAGGATGACCGCCAATACGATAATAGCAATGATCGTCAGATATTTATTACCCAGGATCAATTTTTTTAAATTGTCTAGCGTTTTGTTTTCTGCCATTGTTAGATAGTTTGAGTTTTATAGATAGAAAAAGTCCCGAGAGGGTGCTGCCCAGGACTAAAAGTTAAAGCGTTTTCATATACTCTACCAAGGCCCATTTGTCATCATCATTGAGTTCTGTTCCCCAAAGATGGCCAGCATTAGAGTTGCCCGGCATAACCGTACCGTCTTCTTTCAATACCTTGAATACTGAAGGACCCTCGTCCGTTACAAATCCTACATTGACCGCATCTAATTCTCTGCTTCCTACATGAAATTCAGTAGGTCGTTGATCGGGAGCCAACAAAAGAGCCCACAAGTTTGGAACAGATCCATTGTGTAAGTATGGAGCCGTAGCCCAAATGCCATTTAAAGGGCGACCCTTGTATACCAATCCAGTAAGATCCAGACCGGAAGTATTAGTGCTTTCAGATTGTAAATTATTTTGTGCCTCAAGTCGTGTGTCTTGATTTTTGGCATGACCTTTCACCCGATCTTTCCACTTTTGTTCTTTTACACCTGCTGTGATGGCAGCTGCTTCCAATGCTTTGATAGGATGCTTCAAAACGAGGCCGATCACTCCATCTACCGGAATATCCAAGGCGCGAGTTGTAGGTCCAAATCTCTCTCCTACAAGAACGCTTGCACGTGATCCTTCCAGGAAAAGTGTTTTTGCTTCATGGTTGGCAATGTTCCAGGCAGTCATTGGGTCAGTACCCAATTCGGTTAATGGCGTTTTTACTGCATCGTAATGTTCGGCTTCATCTTCAAAAGCTATTACCTGATGACAACTTGCACAGTGCTGTTTATAAAGTACAGCTCCTTTACTGCTTAAATCTATATCTATGGCAGGCAATGAAGTTTCGCTCCATCGAGGTGATCGTAAAATTTTCACATAACCTTCCAAGGCTCCTAAACCGTGAAAGTCAACCGTAGACTCGTAATTGAATTTGGTGCCAAAAAGCCTTTTTAGCCAGTTTGCTTCTTCGATTTTGAGTTTTCCGAATACACCGACAACCTCCCCTACATTTCTGACCAACGGCCCCACGACAGGAGTATTTTCGGCTGAAGCATTCCATTGTACCACATCAGACTGGTGTGTCCCCCAAAGAAAAGGGTAAGAGACAGGTGCCGATGGAGGGTTTCTGTTTTTAAGATCTCCTAATGCAAATGCTGTACCTGCGTTTTCGATATTTCCAAAGGCATCTAGTCGACCAAAACTGGTAAAATCTTCGGGGTAATCCAATGGAAGAGCATTTACTTCTACGCGTTGTTTGGCGTGGGTAGCCGCTAGTAATACTTGTACTCTAAGGTTTTTTGCGTTTCCAGGTGAATATTTTTGACCTAATACACGCAATGCAAAGCGATAGAATTTGTCATCATCATCGTGTGTAGCTTGAAGGGCAGCAGCAATTTGATTATAAAATTCAACAAAGTTTGCCAGAGTTGGTGCCCCTTCGATAAGATACTTCGTACCCTTATAGTTGATTTGGTTGGTATGGCAAGCAGAACAGGTCAGCCCCATGTAGCTGTCTTTGGCTGATTTGGCGCGGGTCATGGCAAACCCAACGGGTAGACCTGAGGGGTTGTCCTTAGAAGTAGGCATGGGCAAATAACCCAGTTTGTTCATGTGTTCAGTATTTCGAAAAAACGAACTGTTGTCTGGTTGCTCCAGCCAGGTAAACCAGCTATAGGGCATAATTTCGGATCCTTGACTTGTAAACCAAAATTTGTTACGATCGTCATTGGTCCAGCCTTGTTCGATCTCAACCCTCTCCGGAATTTCACCGTCCTCCTGAATATAAACGACATCGTCGGGGAGAACCAGCTTATTGCTCAAATTACAGCATACTATGAACATGCTTAAGAAAAGGAAGCTTGTTATTCCTTTTTTCATGGTTTGAATTTTTGGGGTTTAAAAAAATAATTCTAGCGGTCTTTAACGATTCTAAAATAGTGAAAAAAGCCGGAATTACTAGAAAGGACTGAAAATCAGGTATAAATACGCATTTAGAATGGGGAATTCTATAACCTAAAAAAGAATGATAAAGATGAATGAATGAAATGGCCAAAGGAGTCAGTTTCGAGTGTGTATTTGTACAGCTTCAGCCCTAAAAAATGACAAGTATTGGTAGTTGTCGGGAAAATTTAGACAAGTACTTGTCATTTGGTTTTGGGTGGAGAGATAATTGGATATTACAAGTTATTTGTAAGTATAATTTTATAAAAACTGAAATTTAAACAAATACTGAAAAGGAAAAAATTGTAATCAATGACAATACGAATAGTAACCTTACTTATTTTCTTTTTAATATCTGGGTTAAGCCGGGCTCAAGTTGAAGAGGTAGATTTATTAATGAGATACAATTGTGAAACCAATGAATACGACGTAAGTCTGAAAATTATGGAAGGTTCTGCGATGGCCATACCGGATAGAGCTCAATTCAATGCTCAAATTTCGATTGTAGTTCCTGCGGGAGAGAATGTAGTCATTACGAATAGATACATGCCGCTGCAAAGCAACCAAAATTATCAAGGGATAGTTCCAATGGATTGGGGATTAGGAAATCCAGTTTATGCACCAGCAGCTCAGCCCGAAAGTGATTTCTATGCAATAATTCCAAAATTATCGCCAGCTTCTTTTTATAATGATCTTGCTCAAGAAGAGGAGGTAATGCTATTTAGCTTTGTAGTAGGAGCCACTGGACAATATGATGAAAGCGTACGATTTTTTGACAATGGTGTAGATCCGGATGATTCAGCTCCGGGTATGAATGGAGCAGATTTTTCAATCGGAATGGCTATTGGTGGAGCGACTCAACTCTACAACGATCATTTGGAAGAATCATGTGTAACTTCAATAGAAGAAAAGCTGGAAACCGATATCATTGTCTATCCCAACCCGTTTGAAGATCAGTTTTCAGTTGATTTGTCACAGGACGTAAAAAGTGTCAAAGTAATGGGGTCCGAAGGAAAAATATATTATCAAACAGGAAAGCAATCCAAAGGAAATTTAATGATCAAGACCCATGATTTTCCAAGCGGAGTGTATTATATACGCCTCGAAACCGAATACGATATAGCCAGCAAAAAAGTAGTGAAATTTTAGAGTTAGTTTTAAAGTAAGTAGTTTTATAAGCTCAAGAGATTTGAATATTTCTTGAGCTTTTTCTTATTTGTTCCGAGCTGATTTTAAGGTTCTATTTGGTTGCGTCTTCCAGATGTCCTGTAATCTGTCAAAAACAATCAAATAATAGACAATTTCTTGTCATTTGTCCAATGAACCAAAATCTAATTCCCTCCACGAATTTATCTTTGGTAATGTATTCTAGCAAATGAATTGGATACATGGGTGTACGTATTTTTCTTGATAAAAGATCACATTAATTATGAGAATTCTAGATCTAATTATTCTATGCCTTGTTGCGGAGTTTGGTTTCGGACAAGTGAAGAGTGTGGATTATAAAATGCAATACAATTGTGAAACGGATGCATATGTTGTTAGCTTGGTCATTCTGGAAGGTTCTGCCACCTCCGAACAGGAAAGAGTTCAATTTAATTCCCAGATTTCATTAGTTGTGCCTACAGGTAACATTGTCGAAATAACAGACCTGTACATGCCATTAGAAAGTAATCAAAATTATAATAGTTTGATTCCGATGAAATGGAATGTTACAAATCCGGTCATATCACCAGAAGCCCAACCAGAAAGTGATTTTTATTCTGTACTACCCAGCATTACTCCCTTATCGTACTACAATGATATTGATGAAGGGGACGAAATAAAATTATTTAGCTTTATTGCGGGGGAGTCTAAGATGTATGACGAAAGAGTACGTTTTTTTGACAATGGAATTGATCCTCCGAGTCATGCTCCGGGCATGTTTGGAGGTAATTTTACCAATGGATTTACGTTGGGTAGCGGCATACAAATCTATAATGGTCATGTAGAAGAATTTTGTCTTACGAATATTGAAGAAGAGCTGTCACATATTTTTCATGTTTATCCCAATCCATTTGCTAATCACCTAACACTAGAGCTCCCCTCCACAACGAAAAAAATTGAAATCATAGCATCAAATGGGAAAGTCTTTTTTGAAGAAGAGATCGATTCTAGTAATCCGATCATTATTGACACCCATGATTTTCCAAGTGGTGTTTATTTTGCTCGAATGCATTCTTCTAATGAAATAGTTATACAAAAGGTGGTTAAGTAGTACTGCGGTAACCAACGTAGGTTGAGTCTACTATAATAAAGTAATCAGAGATAATTATTTGATATCTTTGAGAAAATGAAATCTCAATGCAGACGTTTTTGAAATCAACTTTACCGCTACTACTCATTCTACTATCAATTTTCACTACGAAAGCTCAAACGGAAAAGCAAACCACGGGTAAAAACGTTGAAATTGGATTGGAGACCCAGGTTTATCCGACGGGGATAATTCCTGGAATTCGGTTGGAAAAATACCTTAATTCGTCTTCATCGATTAATCTTCGTTTGGGTTATCAGATTATTGATCATCGGGATTTGGGTGTTCAAGACAATGAAACGGGAAGTGGCTATGGAGGATCAATAGCATATCGCGCCTTTCTCGGTCCTGATCAAAGAGGTCTGAGCCTGGCAGTACGTACGGATCTTTGGATTAATCAAATGGATTGGGAAACCGACTCAAATTCAGGAACAACAACGATTACTGTGATTCAACCTACATTGATGGGAGAATATGCATTTCGACTTGCAAATGATTTTTCGATCACACCTTCTCTTTCGGCCGGATGGGAATGGAATGTTCATACGGATGGAGAACCTACTGGCGAGGGACCGATTATCCTGGTTGGTTGTACATTCAGTATGGGACTATAAAAAAAGACACCCTAAAAAATTAGAGCGTCTCTTAAAAGGTAATTGAAATTCTCAGTTAAATCATACCAATTCAGGTGTCAATACCTTTGCTGATTTTACTGTTTTAATTATTCTGGCAGCCACCTTGTATGGATCTGCGTTTGAGGCAGGTCTTCTGTCTTCCAACCAGCCTTTCCAGCCTTGTTCTACGGTCATAATTGGAATTCGGATAGATGCCCCTCTATCTGAAACACCATAAGAAAACTCAGTGATAGCAGCGGTTTCATGCTGACCCGTCAACCTTTGATCATTGTATGCACCATAAACATCAATGTGTTCATTGACTACTGGTCGGAAAGCTTCACAGACCGCTTCGTATGTTTCTTTTGATCCACAGGTTCTCAACAATTCATTTGAGAAGTTAGCATGCATTCCTGAACCATTCCAATCCGTATCTCCAAGAGGCTTTGGATGGTATTCGATTCTATAGCCGTATGATTCTCCAATTCTTTCTAGTAAGTATCTTGCAACCCAAATTTCATCTCCTGCTCTCGCTGCTCCTTTAGCAAAACACTGGAATTCCCATTGTCCCGCTGCAACCTCAGCATTGATACCCTCAATGTTAATACCAGCTTCCAAACAAACATCAAGATGTTCTTCGATCATTTCTCTACCAAAAGTATTCGCTGCACCTACTGAGCAGTAATATTGGCCTTGTGGAGAAGGATACCCTTTTTCTGGAAACCCAGCTGGAAGGTTTGTTTTAATATCGTATAAAAAGTACTCTTGTTCAAAACCGAACCAGAAATCATTGTCATCGTCATCGATTGTTGCTCTTCCGTTCGAGTCGTGTGGTGTGCCATCCGAATTTAAAACTTCTGTCATGACAAGGAATCCATTTACTCTTTGTGGGTCAGGATATATAGCCACAGGTTTGAGTAAGCAATCCGAAGAATTGCCTTCAGCCTGTTTTGTTGAACTTCCATCAAAAGACCACATAGGACAATCTTCCAATGCGCCACTGAAATTCTTTACGATTTTTGTTTTGCTGCGTAAGCTTGCAGTAGGCTTATATCCATCCAACCAAATGTATTCTAATTTTGACTTTTTCATACTATTAAATGATGTATTGAGTGTAGTTAAAGATTATTTAATGGGGTAAAAATAGTAAAATGACACATAATTCATAGTACACCCCCTCAAAATAAGGGTATATGAGTATAAATATTCCTTATAATTACCATTAGGGCACAAAAAAAGAGGGGTGTGTGGCCCAAAAGGTGAATTTTGCTTTATTCTGCTTGTTTCTTTTTAATTTTGATAACAGGTCTTACATATTTTGAAGGGTATGACACAGAAAATGAATAATCTGTCCTTAAATAATGCTTTTTTTAGGGGGTTATAGACATCAAAATCGTCATTTTTTTATCTTTGCCCCCGATTTATTAACCTGTACCAAAATAATATCTAATGTCTACCATTCGATTTAATGCGTTAAAAGAAACGTTATCCAGAAAGCCTATTTACAAAGAAGAAAAAGCGGTAAAACGGTCCGAACTATTCGGTAAAAAAGTGTTTACCTTAAATACATGCCGTCAATATATGCCAAAGGAAGCATATAGTGCGATTGAAAATGCCACCACCCATGGTACAAAAATCGACCGAAAACTAGCCGAGCAGATCGCTTCGGGAATGAAGGCATGGGCACATGAGCAAGGCGCAACACATTATACGCACTGGTTTCAACCCTTAACCGGAGTAACAGCGGAGAAACACGACGCATTTTTCGAACCTGTTGGTGACGGTCAAGCCATAGAGAAATTTGGTGGTTCACAATTGGTACAGCAAGAACCTGACGCTTCCAGTTTTCCCAATGGAGGGCTAAGAAACACATTTGAGGCAAGAGGGTATACTGCCTGGGACCCTACTTCTCCAGCATTTGTAATGGGCTCTACCTTATGCATTCCAACCATTTTTGTAGCCTATACGGGAGAAGCTCTTGACAATAAAACACCATTATTAAGAGCATTACAATCCATTGATCAATCCGCCACCGCAGTTGCCAAGTATTTTGATAAGAATGTAGCTAAAACGATCGCAACATTGGGTTGGGAGCAGGAGTTCTTTTTAATAGACAGTGCATTGGCTGATTCCAGACCAGATCTTATCATGACCGGTAGAACTTTGCTTGGACATTCACCAGCTAAAGGCCAACAATTGGATGATCATTACTTTGGCTCCATTCCAAGAAGAGCGATGGGATACCTTAGAGAATTGGAAATGGAGTGTATCCAACTGGGTATTCCGATTAAGACCAGACACAATGAGGTAGCACCCAATCAATTTGAGGTAGCTCCTTTATTTGAAGAGGCAAACCTGGCCGTAGATCATAATTCATTGTTGATGGATGTAATGGAAAAGGTGGCTCAAAATCACAACTTCAAAGTACTTTACCATGAAAAGCCTTTTGCAGGCATCAATGGATCAGGTAAACACAACAACTGGTCATTGGCCACAAACACGGGAGTGAATCTCTTATCTCCCGGAAAGACACCTATGAGTAATCTCCAGTTTCTTACGTTTTTTATTAATACGATCATGGCAGTCTACAACAACGCAGACTTGCTAAGAGCATCGATTGCTTCAGCCAGTAACGATCACCGTTTGGGAGCCAATGAGGCACCTCCGGCTATTATTTCTGTATTTATTGGAAATCAATTGACCAAGGTATTGGATGATCTGGAAAAAGTATCTAAAGGTAAACTCACTCCTGAAGAAAAGACAGATCTAAAATTGAACGTAGTAGGTAAGATTCCAGATGTATTATTGGATAACACGGATAGAAACAGGACTTCACCTTTTGCGTTTACGGGTAACAAATTTGAATTTAGAGCGGTGGGTTCGAAAGCCAATTGTGCGGTTCCCATGACGGTGTTGAATACTATTGTTTCCGAACAATTAAGACAATTCAAGATCGAAGTTGACAAGTTGATCAATTCTAAAAGCATGAAGAAGGATGACGCTATCTTCAATGTATTGAGAGATTATATCAAGAAGTCAAAAAAGATTCGATTTGAAGGAGATGGATATTCCGACGACTGGGTAAAAGAAGCTAAGAAGAGAGGCCTTAGCAATCTAAAGACTACTCCTGAGGCACTAAAAGCAAAGGTTTCGAAAGAGAATATCAAGTTATTCGAAGATCACGAAGTACTGAATGAGGCGGAGGCGCACGCTCGTTACGAAATCGAATTAGAAGAATACACCATGCGTATCCAGATTGAGGGAAGAGTATTGGGTGATATTGCTACGAATCACGTAATCCCTACGGCAATTCGGTATCAGAATACCTTGATTGAAAACGTGGAGGGATTGAAGAACATCTTTGGTACGGGTTTCAAGAAATTGGCAAAAGAGCAGATGGAGATCATTCAGGATATTTCTATGCGAATCAATGAGATCAAAACTAACGTGGATGCCATGATCGAGGAGCGCAAGAAAGCCAATAAGATGACAAACGAAGAGAAGAAGGCCAAGGCGTATTGTGAAAAGGTAAAACCGTATTTCGAAGAGATCAGATACCACTGTGATAAATTGGAAATGACTGTTGACGATGAGCTGTGGCCATTGACCAAATACAGAGAACTCTTATTTACGAAGTAAGGATAGACGAAAAGATTGGAGAAATTGATGAGATTGGAAAGATTGGTTATAATCTGTAATCTCATCAATTTCTTCAATCTTTTCTAATCAGTCCAATCTTTTAGATATCTTGGCATTTCTAAATAATGAAGAGTATGCTTAGAGAAATTTCACGTCCACAAGAGGGAGAATACAATTCATACTTCCAACGCTACATTGATAAGGTCAAGGGAAATCCAATTCAAGCTTTGGAAGATCAATTGGAATATTATCTAGAGTATATCAAAACGAATAGTGATCGAATGGATTATCGGTATGCCGAAGGAAAATGGTCTATTCGTGAATCGCTAATGCATGTCATTGATACTGAGCAAATCTTTGCGTATCGAGCGTTGCGGATCAGTAGAGGAGATAAGACTGCATTGGCAGGATTTGATCAGGATGATTACATAGCCAATAGTAATTTTGATCATATCAGCCCTTCGGATTTGATCGAACTATTTACGAATCAAAGACAAAATACGATCAGTATGATGAAGCGATTTACCGAAGAACAACTAAAAAATCTTGGGGTTGCAAGTGGTTCGGATACATCGGTACGAGCATTGGTCTATATGACAGCTGGTCACGCGCAGCATCACATTGATATTTTTGAGGAAAGGTATGCGTAGGCCATGAGCTTTTATGCCAAGGATACATTTAATTTTGTAAGAAAACTTACACCACGGCGAGTATTCAATGCAGCCCAGTTGCTTAGTTCTTTTTATGTCACTAAATGGAGCCGAAAGCCTGTACAATGGGGTAGTCCTATGACGGTTTCCATCGAACCCACTACGGCTTGCAATTTGAGATGTCCAGAGTGTCCAAGTGGATTGCGATCTTTTACCAGGGATACCGGAAATCTAAAAAAAGACTTCTTTACGAAGACCATTGATGAGCTTTACAAAGATTTGATTTACCTCATTTTCTACTTTCAGGGAGAACCGTACATCAACCCGGATTTTTTGGATATGGTGGCGTATGCAAATCAAAAAGGGATTTATACGATAACATCAACGAATGGACATTTTCTGAACGATGAGAATGCGAAAAAAACCATCGAATCGGGCCTGGATCGAATGATCATATCTGTGGACGGTACGACTCAGGAAGTGTATGAGAATTACCGAAAGGCGGGTAAATTGGAAAATGTGCTTCAAGGTGCCCGTAATGTAGTCAAGTGGAAGAAAAAATTAAAATCCAGTACGCCTCATCTCATTTTTCAATTTTTGGTGGTTAAGCCCAATGAGCACCAAATACCTGAAATCTATAAATTAGCCAAAGAGATTGGCATTGATGAGGTTAAGCTAAAGACTGCTCAAGTATACGATTATGAGCACGGAAATGAATTGATACCTACCATTGAAAAATATTCTCGCTATCACAAAAAAGAAGATGGTACGTATCGCGTAAAAAACGAATTGCTCAATCATTGTTGGAAGTTGTGGCACGCATGTGTAGTGAGTTGGGACGGCCTGGTTTTGCCCTGTTGTTTTGATAAAGACGCTGAGCATCGGTTGGGCGATCTGAAGCATGCATCCTTTCAGGAGATTTGGCATGGGAAGGAGTACACTGCTTTTAGAAAGAGTCTGTTGCAAGGACGAGATCAAATTGAGATTTGTACGAATTGTACGGAGGGGTGTAAGGTGTGGGCGTAATTATTCAATAAGTATTTTTATCCACGTTGCTATTTAGTGAACCTTCATGATGAAATATTTTGTTTGTCGATTGATGAGCTCGACTTTTTGGATGTACGAAGTCAGTAAAATTATGCGTGTTAAAGCAAAAGATTTATATTGAGAACATTTGTTAATTATGATTCAATCGAAGGTAATTATGGAACAAGATCTAATAAAAAGAATAACATTGAACCCAGATGTATGTTTCGGTAAACCTACAATTCGAAATATGAGATATCCTGTTGAGATGATTTTGGACTTATTGTCAGCAGGCATGTCAACAGATGAAATAATAAGTGATTATCCTGCTTTAGAAGAGGAAGATATTAAGGCTTGTTTACATTTTGCATCGAAACTTATAAAGGTTAATTCTATAAGTAAAATTATTGCTGCCTGATGAAGTTTATTGTTGATGCTCAGATTCCCTATGGACTAAAGCTGTGGTTAATTGATAGGGGGCACGATGCTTTGCACACTGACGATTTACCTAATAAACATTTTTCTTCTGATAAAGAAATTATTGAATTTGCAGAAAAAGAACAAAGAATAATAATATCTAAAGACAGTGATTTTTACCAGCATAACGTAGTAAGAGGTGTACCTTCTAGACTACTAATTATCACGTTGGGTAATATTATCAACAAAAAATTATTTAGGCTTTTTGAATTGAATTTTTCAAAAATTGAAAAGTACTACGAAACTGGTTCCAAAATAGTTGAGTTTGAAAATAGCTCTATCACGGTTCATTCTTGACAACAAAAGACTTAATTCATCCACCACATCTTAATATCCGTACGATCCCCTCCCATGATACCCATTTGCATCTCATAGTTTTCCGCATTAAAAGCGACTTCCGATTGTGGATATTGAAATCTGAAAAACTCATTTTCATCTCTTTCTCTTGGTACTAAATTCGTTCTTCTTAATAGAGCAAATGCTTCCCAGGGCTGGCGAAAACTATCTATCCATCGTTGCTCATAGATTCTTCGAAGGTTTTCTTCTGTGGGACCATCAAAAGTCATGGCATATTTAGGATTTGTAGTTAAGATAAATGCATCAGCAGCGGAAGGAATAGGTGGTTTATTGATCCAAATGGTAGAATTCTCAACGATCCCTTTCCAAAAGTTTATGGAAGCAATAATCCCTTCTTGATATCTACCCGAAGCTAAAGATGGATCTGCTGTCACCCCAATGCCTCGTAGAAATACTTCAGAAATGAGAAATTTTACTTCGGCAGCAGTGATGATTAATTCCGGAATATCCAATTCATCCCGAATGAGGTAAAAATTGACAGAAGCGTAGATGTTGTCTGCTCCTTTATCATTGTAATCGGCATCTCTTCGATCCTGACTGTAAGGTTCTCCGCCGGATTGGGGCGTATCATCTGTAGGGTTCTGTGGAAAAGCAACCCATTCTCCAGCATTATTTTCTTCAAAAAAGAATCGCAGTCGGGGATCTAAGATCACCCCCTCATCATCCGTCATAAAATTCCAGATTGTAGATCCCATTCGCACTTTATTGTGTTCTCGAAACGACCAATTTACTCCAAGATTACGCCAGTTCTGAGCAGCGGGACTCATGCCAATATCACCGCCCTCAACCACAAAATTGGCACCTCCTTCAATCAGATCTTTGACTATGGGACCAGCAAATTCGGGATCAGCATCATACATACGCACCAAGTGTCTCAATAATAAGGAATTGCAGAATCGTGCCCAGGTATCCGTATTGTCATTCAGAAAAGTGTCAAATGCACCGTACCTCAGATAAGCACCCATAGGGGGCTCCCCACCTCCAGAAAGAATAACAGATGCTTCAACAAGATCAGCAATTACCAATTTATAGATATCTTCTTGTCTATCGTAGGCCGGACGAATAATGGCATCTTGTTCAAATGCTTTTCCTCCCTCCGAATAGGGAATGTCTCCAAACAAATCAGTGACTTGAAACGTCTTATAGGCCATCAATACATCCAATTGCGCACGAACAATATCGGTACTTCTTGGATCCTCGGTAATCGCATCAAATCTTTGATATAGGTCTCCGGCATTCTTCATTGCCGTATAATAATTAGACCAGACATCTTCTGCGCCGCCATCTACATTACCAAAAGTTTTGGCGGTAACGACAGCTTGCTCGGTAACATCGTACAAAATCTCGTTGTGCAGAAACAGCTGTCGATTCCAACCCAATTGAAGCGATTGGACCAAACCATTGAAGACTGCCCCAAAATTGACAGTAGAAGGAGCAAGCGGATTGGTGTTTATATCGTCAAATCCATCGTCGCAACTTGTCGCGGCAAAAAGGAAAACGAAGAACAGGAAGGTTATTTTTTTCATTTTTATCTCAATAATTCTATTCGAAATAAGAGTATTAAATTCTAAAAGTTGGATGTAATTCGAAGTGTGATCGATCGCATGCTTGGAAAAGAAGCCCATTCCAGTCCCTGAGCATTTCCAGAACCGCTGACGCCCTCAGGATTTACATTATCCGGCAAAGATGTATACAGATAAAAAAGATCTCGACCAACAACAGAAAACTTCAAATTTTGAAAAAACTTCAATTTTCGAACTTGATTTGATGGAAGATCATAGCTTATTGCGATTTCTCTCATTTTTACCCAGGTATTATCCAGTATACCGGGGGTCGTTAAAATTTTTCCCCATCCGCCAGCATTCGGTAAATATTTGTAGTAGTAATGCACAACTTTATCATTGGGTTGTCCATTCGAATAGACTCCTGGTAGAATCACACCTACATTCCGTTCATTCCCTTCCGGATCTGTGTAAGGCAATCCACCGCCGTCTCTTTCGATCAAGGTGGAAGGACTTTGGCCCGTTTGTAATCCAATGACATAGGAACCTGCATAAATATCACCTCCAATTTTTGCATCAACCAGGGTAGATAAGGTAAAGTTTTTGTAACGAGCTTCTTTGGTCCACCCTCCGATAAGAGTGGGAGAAGCATTTCCAACGGGAACCAAATTGTCGGTGATTTCATAGTGCGTTCCCGCTTCGTTTAGGATCGGTTGTCCGTTTTCGTGTCGCACATAATCATACCCATAGATGGTCCCATATTCTTCGCCTTCCTGTACCATTATTTTCGGACCGAAGTCTCCCCAGATATTTCCTATTTCTAAGAATTGCGCACCGTCACCTAAACTTCGGACAAAATTTCTATTTCTTGAGAAGTTGAATCCTGTCGTGAAAAATCCACTATTCCCTTGCCATATATTTGCTTTGAGACTCATTTCAAAGCCGTAGTTTTCCAGTACTCCATTGTTAATTCTAACTTGAGAAGCTCCTGAAGATGATGGTGCGGGAGATTCCAGAATTTGGTCGAACGACTCAATGTAATAATAGGTGAAATCAAATGTCAATCGATCTTCCAAAATACCTAAGGTTGTACCTACTTCATAGGAGTTTGCTTGCTGAGGCCTAAGGTCTAGTGGTGGTTTGGTAGATGGAAGTCCTGCGGTTTGCTGTCCACCAAACGATCCAATATTGTAGACAAAATCCAATAAAAATGGATCGGTGTCAGAGGCAGTTTTGGCATACGATCCTCTTAGTTTTACAAAATTGAGCCATTCCCAGGGAAGATCTACCGATTCGCTGAGAATATAACTCAAGGACGCCGATGGATAGAAATACGAATTGTTATTGTCCGGCAACGCGGAGGACCAATCGTTTCTACCCGATACTTCAAGGAATAAGAAGTTGTTATACGATAAATTTAAGAAGCTGTAAACCGAATTGATTTTCTTATTAAAACGCAACTCCTGAGCCAGAGGAAGGTTGTTGGGGTTCGTTCCACTAAAGTTGTTAAATGAAAACAGCCATGGATTCTCCCACTGGTTGGTCGTAGCATTAATTCCATATTGATCTCTGGTCCACTGCGTACCTCCCACAGTCAGGCTTACGTCAAAAAGAGAATTGAATATCTTATCTTTTTGGGCAGTAATGATTAGGTCATTGTTCAATATGATATTTCGATCCAACTCATTGCTGTAAAGACCTTCTTCAACACCCAGGCTGTTCACGGGATTAAATCTTCTTTCGAATTCATTCAAATTGAAATCAAGACCTATTCGGCCCGTGATAGATAACCAATTCACAGGAGCATAAGCAAGTCCGACAGAACCAATAACTTTGTTTCTCGTAAGATAGGTATTTTGATTGTAGGTGTTCCACCAAAGATTGGCTGGTGTGAATGTAAATGGATAATTTCCATTATACGTAAATCTCGATCCATCTTCATTTATGTTCAGGTTTTCCTCAAGGCCTTTATATGATCTTGGCCAGCTGTATAAGATACCTTTCCCGAATGAAGCATTGTTATCATCACCTAAAGAAGGACTATTTTTTCGATTAAAATTGATATACGAAATCCCAATATTTGAAACCAACTTGTCACTGATTTTAAGATTCGATCCCAAGTTGAAGGTATATTGATCAAAATTTGAATTAGGTACAACGGCCTCATGATCTTGATAGGTAAGTGAAACCCGCATTGTACCGCGATCACCTGCATTGGAGAAGTTGATGTTGTGCGATGTCGTACTTCCCGGACTGAAAAATTGCTTCAAGTTATCCAGTTGTGGAGAAAAGTCTCTTAATTCTCCATCCCACCATCGAACTTGCTGACCCAGCATTTCTGGACCCCAGGAAACACCAGTGGAGTAAAATCCAAATGTTTCGGTCGTAGGTCTGCCTCCTGGGCCATTGCTGGAATGTATTTGGTTGGGGTAAGCAAATTCACCATCGGCATTTGTTCTGAAGGCAGGTTCAAGTAGATTTATGGGTCCGCCGGCACCGTACTTATTCTGCACTTTTCGATAACGATAAGGATTGATGAATTTATGCATCATTACGTATTCGATGCCTACACCATTCCGTTTTGCTCCTTTCTTTGTGGTAATCAATACTACTCCATTCGCGCCACGCATTCCGTATTGTGCCGAAGCCGTAGGACCTTTGAGGATGCTTACTTCTTCAATATCGTCTGCATTGATATTATTGATCGCAGAACCCCAATCGGTACCTCTGCCAATAGAGGTCAACCCAGGTGGATTTTCAATCGGAACACCGTCGACAATGATCAAAGGTTGATTGTTTCCGGTAATGTTGTTGTTGCCTCTGATGGTTATTCTTGTAGTTCCTCCATCCACACCATTGGCAGAAGAGATATTTACACCGGCTGATTTTCCACTGAGTGCATTTACGATATTTGGTGCATTGGAAAGCGCGATTTCCTGACCATCAAAATCTTGCGTGGAATATCCCAACTCGCGACCTGATCGTTTGGGTTTCAATCCTGAGACAATTACGTTCTCCAATTTGACTCCATCGATTTGCATTTTAATATTCCAACTTTCCCGATTGGCGATTTCAATGGTCTCCGTTTTGTAACCGAGATAGGAAAATACAAGAGAAGAACTGGATGGCTGTACACTCAGAAAAAAAGAGCCGTCAAAGTCTGTTGTCGTACCTTGACCTGATTCTTCATCAAGAATAGAAACTCCAATGAGGGGTTCTCCTGAATCAAGATCAGATACAATACCAGAGATATCAATTTGAGCATTACAAAGTATGGCAATACCCGTGAATAAGAGTATCGCCTTTAATTTTATCACTTGTTTGATCATTGTACTATGACTAATCCATTCAATTTTATTCAATGACGATTACTTTTTTTGTAGCCGTTTTACCGCTTGAATCCGTAACCTTTATAAAATATGTTCCGCTGTTATTCACAGTTATGGCCTCTTGATGATTAGAAATGATGCGCTGTGTAATTACTCTTCCTTCAACGCTATACAAAAGCATTTGTCCGGCAAAAAGATTATTCTCAAAATTTACATTGATCGTTCTTCCTGAAGGGTTGGGTGAAATGGTAAAGTTTGAAAGGACTTCAACATCATTGGAAGATACGAGGACAATATTTGAAAAATAAATATTATCTCCTGAGTTTTGATCGCCCTCGGCGAGTACTTCAACGTAAACATCAGTACCACCAAAATCGCCAAAATCGTTGATATCAAAAAAATGATCGTATTCATCTCCCGGCATAAGCGTTTGCTCGACGTCTTCTTCAGAAATGAGTTCTCCTTCGTTAAAAATCTTCATCGTAAAATTAGTGACGGGAATAGACCCTTCGTTTTTAATGGTACCTATGGCCTCCGTGATGAAAAGATTTTCTACTTGATAGGCAAAGTCTGTAGTAGCTAAATTGGTATATTCTGCAAATCTACTTGTACTGTTTTCTACCAAAAATGTGTGAATTCGGTAAAATGGTTCTGTATGCCCGCTGTTATTATACCCAGTATTCAGCAAGTTTGTGTAGTCTTGTAATTCATAATCGAACTCTGCATTATCACCTGGATTTAATGCATCTGTAGTATTAAAAAATGCAGGAATCACTTCTTGTCCCGGACACCAGCCCGCACGAGAAAACAACCAGTTGCCTAATTGATCTGCGCAGGTATTCAACGCACAATCGTCTTTCCAAAGGAAGTGATCTGCTAGTTTTGATCCATTTACCATTACTTCATGCGTCGCAGCAAAAAATTCAGCAGCATTATTGGTATTGCCCTGTCCGTGTCCAGTAACTTGCACTCTTAAGTGAGAAGTCTCTGTATTTCCGGCAACTGACAGTGAAACAGGATCCAAATCATCTTCTATACCCGGATCTCCATAAACGTGATAATCATCCTGATAGATGGAAGTTACCTTACTATGTGGATAATCGGATATCCCTTCGATCATTTCTAAATCGATGGTAACCAACCATCCCGATTGTCCAAAGACCTGAACAAAAGAAGTAAATGTAACTTCACCTGTCAATACACTTTTGAAATCAGTTACATCCACAGTCCATGGTCCACACGCAATTCCATAAGGAGTAATGTAACGTGCGATTTCCATATTTCCATTTTCATTGCTGGCCCAAACCTGAGCGGCTTGATCCCAAGGGTCACAACCTCCTGTGGGACACTCTACAGCTATGTGGAGAAGCAAGGTTTCGTATCCCGACAAGTCTCCCGGCAACACCATTGTATTGGTTTGATTTTGACCGGCACTTCCAAAATTGTGTTGTTCTCTATCAAAAATATTAACAAATGACTCTTGCTTAGTCACTAAATTTTTAGTCGCAGAATTATTCAATGCATTGGCATCATCAGGATGTGAAATGACCACTTCGATTTCTGGATTATTAATATCAATAAGATTAATAGGTGTAATGAATTTGTAATCCAGAGCTTCACCGGCCAGGAGGGTCATTTCTAATGTTTCCGACACTTCTTCCTCACCGTTCAAGTATATGGTAGCTTCTACATCAGAAATAGACATAGTTCCTACATTTTGAATCTCAGCACTTATTCTAATGGGTCGGGTCGTCATATTGACTCGGTCTATGCCACCAATATTTTTTACGCTTACGTCGAAATCGGGCAAAGTGTACCCATCTACCCAGTTGCTATTGTCCATCTCAAGCAAAGTGCCCGAAGAAGATGGATCTACTCTATTTCCAGCGGTAGTTCCACTTCCTTCATTCAACGGAAAATAAGCAATGAGACCGGACTCTGATCCAGTTAAATCTACGGTAGCGTTATCGGCAAGTTGAGTAGCCGTTCGTGCTACATTCCAAACTCGTAATTCATCGATGATACCATTAAATACACGGCCTGGAAAGCCTGTAGATTCACCAATCGTAAATGCCAATTCGCATGGTGTTGGTGACACAGGATACGTACCACTACCTGCAGGTTGGCCATCAATATACAATGTCACCGTACCGTTATTCACAACCGCGGCTACGTGATGCCATTGTTTCTCATTCATTACAGAAGGAGAAACCACTTCATTCCACTCGCTTCCTGCCCCCATAACGTAAGAAAGCTTTCCATTGTCACCACAGCGAAATGCAAAACCTCTCTCATCTCCTGTACCATGTGCATCATTGGTAAATATGCTTCCCTGCCAACTCAATGATTTCCACTCTTCGGCAAAAATCCATGCTTCGATGGTATACTCGTCGGTTATATTTAGAATCGGCTTGTTGGTAATTGTTACGGATTCTGCAGTACCGTCAAAACGCAGAGCAGTATTTTGGGCTTGGATGGCCGCACAGAAAAGTAGTGTAAGGAATAGAAGGTAGATAGATTTCATTTCTTGATTTTTAGTATTTCAAATTTCCCATGAAAATAGAAATTTTATGCTAGTCAATAGATTCAAGAATAGAGAATTGTAAAATTGGATTGATAATGAAGACACTCTGTTGCTTAGATCAGTTAACCGAATTCAGATCATTTTACAGATTCCAGCGAAATGATGATCTGAATATCGTCTTAATCTGTTTTAGAATAGATGCGATGATAGATCAGAGAGGCAATCGCACCGATCAATGAGAATATCGCCAACATCCAAAATACATGTTGATGTCCTTCTATGCCGGGCGAACTGTCCAGCAGATATCCCATACCAGGTCCCGCAAAAATATCTGGGGTATAGCCAACTATGGAGATCAGACCAACAGCAGTTCCTGTAAGTACCAAAGGGATTCGTCCTTTGACCATTACCGCAAAATAAATAGAACGGGCAGCATACACTCCGACGGATACGACTAAGATGGAAAGGAAAAATAGCATAGTCATTGAAGCTGTAACGATTCCGCTGGCAAACAAAAACGCTCCCAAAAAGGTAATGATGAAACTTATCAATAACCAATAGGTTGTTTGGGTTCGGTCTGCCAATATGCCAATGATCACTCCTACAACCGGACGAATGTATAATAGAAAGGTACCTACCTGAGCAGATTGTACCTGGTCATAGAGCATTACCTCTTTAGCATAAAGAGAAATTACATCTGTGATTTTGTAGCCTACATAAGCACATAGAATTATGACCATAAGTAGCCAGACGGAGGGTAACTTTAAGACTTGTCGGATTTGTGAGAGCGTAATTTTTTCCAGTATGATCTTTTGTTCTTCTTCAAGATCGAGTTTCATAAAATTCCAAACTAAAATACCAACTAGCATAACGATCCCACATGTAACAAGAATTACGTATTTGAAAGCTTCCTGGCTATTTTCAGTGTTTGCATCTGCTATTTCTCCAGTAATAAAAAGAGAAAAGATAAGTATACCCATGGTACTGAATAGGGCTCCTACCATACCTCTGCCTCCATCTAAAAACCCAAATGCTTTACCTTGTGATTTAGAACCACCCCATACTCGGGTGGCTTTGATCATTGCTGCCCAAAACATAAAAATGGTTGTAAACCCCCAATAGCCATAGATGACTTTTTGCATGAGATAACTTGGAAATGTAGCGTAAACCAAACCTCCCAAAGCGGTCATCCAAAGGGCTACGGCGATTAATTTTCTTGGTGGAAACTTATCTGCCAAGGGTCCTCCGAATAGATAAGAAACAAGGGCAACGATCCCATATACGGAAAAGCAAAATCCCAATTGCGTATTATCAAGATTAAATGCTTCCAAAATAGTAGGTCTAAAGACTCGGGCAAGGACGAAGGGTAAGATGAAAATGGATTCTCCGGCGAGTACAAGGAGAAAAAGATAATGCCAGGGAGCTTTGGTTTCATTCATTGACCGAAAGATAGCATTTTCGGGTGGGATTTAAATCTTACACAATTTAGTTTATGATGAAATTAAAAAACGTATTATTCATGGCTTTTACAGCGCATCAGCCTTACAAAACGATTGAATCTATGGCAGCTATAAATCATTTTAACATTCATTCTTAATCCATTTTAAGAAATAGCTATATAGTCTTGCAGGATGTTGATGATTAATCACAATGTACATAAGGTTTCACAAAAGATTCACAACGATTGAATGAAATGGTACTAATAACGAAGTTGAATTAGAAATGTCTTGAAGGGTAGAATTGAATCATTCCATTGAAAAACGAGGTTGAGAATGATTTTATGATGAAAAAGATCACTCCAGGGAATGGCAAATGACAGCACTATGACCCTTCAAAAAGAATATATACGTCTTCAGTTAAAGCAGTTTTCACTATCATGCCTATTAACTCAAATGATGTTTCTTCTTACCATTTTTCCTGACTTCAACACGAAAACATCTTGAAAAAGATAAAATACTGTAAATAAACTATTTAGAGACTACAATAAGCCGATTTTGGGTCATGCGGGGTATATTTAGACCGTGTTTATTCGAAAAAACAAGAATAGAAGCGGTACAACAAGTATCCAAGTAGTACAGAAAGTTGGTAGAAAGAATAAAGTTCTCAAGACGATCGGTGTTTCTTCACATCCCATTGAAATTGAGGAATTTGTGAATCAAGGGAGACTTTTTATCGAGCTACAGAAAGGGAGATTACCTCTTTTTTCTTCACCGGAGGATGCAATTATCGAACAATTCGTGGCAACGCTTTCCAACGATGATTTGAGGATTGTTGGACCTAAAATCATACTTGTACGTATTTACAACTTTATTGGATACGATAAAATCGACCCAAAAGGATTTTTTCGCCACCTTGTCACTTGTCGCATTACCTATCCGGGAAGTAAGTTGCGTACGATTCAATATATGAAGAGGCATTACAAGGTGGATCTTAGTGCTCAAACCATCTATAGGTATTTGGATCATCTAGATGAATCAATGAAAAGAGAAGTAGAATTGATCACTTACCAATATGTCAAAGATTTACTTGGCGACAATCTAGGCATAGTATTTTACGACATGACTTCCTTATATTTTGAAACAGAAAGTCAAGATGATCTTCGTAAGATTGGCTATTCTAAAGACGGGAAGCATCAACATCCTCAAATTATGCTAGGTTTGTTAGTGGGAGCTGGTGGTATTCCTATTTCATATGAAGTGTTTGAAGGCAATACGAGCGAATCTAAGACGCTCATTCCTTTGCTGGAGTTAATGGTAGAACGCTTCAATATAGAGCGACCTATTGTTGTAGCTGACTCAGCACTTCTTTCTAAAACAAATCTCATTGCTCTTCAAGAAAACCAGTATCAATATATTTTGGGTGGTAGAATTAAAAATGAAACCGAAGCCATGAAGCAGACTATTTTAAGTCGCTCGATAAGTGAGGGAAGACCAAGCAAAATAACTCACTCTTTCGGTAATCTAGTTGTCTCTTACTCTGCCAAAAGGGCAGCCAAAGACTTATATAATCGTACCAAAGGCTTAAAACGTTTAGAGTCCAAAATAAAGGCGGGAAAACTTACAAAGGAGTCAATCAATAATCGAGGATACAACAAATATCTCGTCTTGGAAGGACAGACCAAGGTGCTCATAGATTATGAAAAGTTTAAACAAGACAGTGTTTGGGATGGGCTAAAAGGGTATATCACCAATACAACGTTATCTGAAACTGAGGTTATTGGAAATTATCAAAACCTATGGCAAGTAGAAAAAGCGTTTAGAATGTCAAAAACAGACCTTCGATTCCGACCTATATATCACTACAATGTCAATCGCATAAAAGCACATCTACTCATTTGTTTCACAGCTTTAAGTGTTTACCGCAGGTTGGAGCACTTACTTTATAAAAATCAAGTGGGTATCTCGGTCGAAAAAGCTATAAAAGAGCTAAAAGAAATACAACAATTAACCTATAGGCTACCTTCAAGTGGCAAGATTGTTGAGCATCTTTTAAACCTAAATGAAGATCAAAAAACGCTGATCAATTTGGTACAATAAGTTTTGGGTCATGCAATGTTGAAGTCAGG
>JBCCVV010000042.1:0-35528 GCA_039194925.1 Bacteroidota bacterium | reverse complement strand
CAAACCAAGGCAATCAGGATACAAAGCATTAAAACTTTGAAGAAAATTTACAGAACTATACAACAGGGAATAAGCGCAATGGGTACAAGAAAAAGACCTGGAAGACTTCCGAAGGGGATAAGCAAAGAAGATTTTTCTTGTACCCATTGCGCTTATTCCCTGTTGTATAGTTCTGTAAATTTTCTTCAAAGTTTTAATGCTTTGTATCCTGATTGCCTTGGTTTGAACTTTGGGATCACTTCCCCTTCCCCTGCACCAATACCAGCACCGTATAAAACAAAATCTTAAAATCCAAAGACAGCGACATGTTCTCAATATATAGAATATCAAATTTCAATCGCTGGATCATTTGATCTACGTTGCTGGCATAGCCGTATTTGACCTGTCCCCAACTTGTGATTCCCGGCCGTGCTTTGAGAAGGTGTTTGTAATGCGGTGCACGTTTTACGATTTGGTCGATGTAGAATTGTCGCTCGGGGCGCGGACCTACCAATGACATTTCTCCTTTGATTACGTTCCAGAACTGAGGGATCTCATCCAATCGCCATTTACGCATTACGGCCCCCCACTTGGTCATTCTGGAATCGGTATCCGAACTCAATTGAGGGCCATCAGCCTCCGCATCCGTACGCATGGATCGAAACTTAATAATGTCGAAGGGTTGGCCATTGAGTCCAATCCGTTCTTGACGATAGAAGATTGGACCCGGAGAGGAAAGTTTCACTTTGATTGCCACAAAAACCAGTAGGGGCGAAAGGATGATCAACGCAATTACAGAGGTGCAAATATCTATGGCTCTTTTCACTACTCTTTGCCAATGCGGCATCAAATCCTGTTCGATTTGGATCAAAACTGCTCCGAATAGATGATTCATTTTAACCGATCCCAGCATGATATCATACATGTCGGGGATTACTTTTATGATGATTTGATCGCTGTAGTCGAATAGGATATCAAAAATGTCTTTAATTCGATCATGTTCAGACGTTTCAACTGCTACAATAACTTCTTCTACTTCGTGTTTTTCGATCATCTCTGCCAAGTTGTTGATCTTTCCCAGATTAGGAAGCTCGACTTCAAGGTGGTTTTTGCTTTTGCCATTAGAATCAATAAAGCCAATAAAATTAAATCCCAGACTGTAGGGGCGATTGACAATTTCGTCATGCAGGTCAACAGCATTTTTATCTCCACCTATGATGAGGGTGTTATATTTTACTTTGCCGGATTTAACCCTGTTTTTTGCCCAGGTGAGGAAGACCATTCGATTGATTGCCGTCAATGAGAAATGAAGGGCAAACAGACAGGAAAAACTATTGAAATAAGTATAATCCGGATGTTTGAGTACGGTATCATCCAGGAGAATGGTAAACAATAGTAAAAGGCACCCCATAAACGTAATGACCAAGGTTCTTCTTAGCGTAGCTAAACGACTGTATCGATAGACGTCCTTGTATTTATCAAAAATGGAGTAGAGAAGAATCCAAATGATCGGAACAAAAAACAGACCGTGATATAGTTTTTCATCTTCGTAGACATCCCGCCAGGAAAATGGCCAAGCTTCAAAACTTTTACGATAATAAAAGAAAAACAACCATGCTACCATTGCTGACAGATAATCTATCAATATGTAAAAGTAGGTAGTCGTTTTTTTAGTGCCTTTCATTCAATCCTTAAAAGTGAACAAATTTGAGATTGTCGAGGAAGACCTCTCCGGAATCTACCGGAAGCGATGGTAGATCCGTGGTGAAATAAACACGATACGTTTCCAACACCGGACTGGTCAATATTTGAGTAAAGTCAACGTATATTTTGTTCCAATCTTCTCTTGGGTTTACGGCAAGTATGGGCTGGGTTATTTCTTGTCCCTCCTGAACATATATAACTCCGACTATGAATGGGATGTCGCTTTTGTAGTCCATTTCAAGGTAAGAGTCTCTGCCCGCATTCTGTGCTCTTTCGTAGGCAAAGATGGTGGCTACCTGAATGGTATTGTTTGTATCGCTAAGGCAGATTTTACCGGATCGTAATCCTACAATTGCATCTTCATCGGTTACTTCGATACTCGTGTTTTCATCCCCATCCAAATCCAAAGAGAAGATATGTCCCGGGCTTTCGAATCCCTCTATGAAGTCAAATTTCGCTTCGTCTCTATATTTAAACGTGAACGATCGCTCTACTACATCACCCGGTGCAAGTTCAAGCGTGAAAGCCTCATCATCCATAAGTTGATATATGAATGACCTTGCCGTTTCTCCATTGTTGCGAAATCCGGGAGAGATAAAGAAATCTGTAGTCTCACCCTCAACAATTATAGGAATCCGCGCGGGCAAAGGAAACACACCGATCAATTCACTGTTGGCAACCACCCAAAGGTCGGTAATCTTATGCGTTGCTCCGCCTTGATTTGCATTGGTTTCTACATCGACGCTGTCCACAACGAGATAGGCAGGATTAGGTGTGTCATTATCCGTAAGAGAACAACCACTAATTATTAGGATTGAAAGTAGTAAATAGTAATATTTTAACATGCTTCGTTTTTAATATACGTTTGGCAAATCATTTTTAGTATCGAATTATTTCTAAAATGATATCCATTAAACGATCTATTTTCGACCTCCGGCGCGCAAAAATGCAAAAAAGTTACTGTAAGCCCTATTTTTACGTGAAAGATGTCTTGAGGGATTAATGTGGGAGATGAGGAGAGCGAGGTGGAGGAGGGAGAGAGAATTCTAGGAGGGGACGGAGAATGATTGAATGTTTGAATGCTTAAATGCTTGAATGATTGAATGATTGAATGATTGAATGTTTGAATGTTTGAATGCTTTAAGGTTGCATTTTGTGGGGTGTGAATTTTTATGTAATGCTTGATGTGTTAGAGGTGGAAATATAGGGGTGGGAATGAATGCTAATGTATTTTGTTATCTTGTGGTGAGGTCGAATTTTCTTCATAAAAATGAGTAGTATGTCTAAGTTGAAATCGATTTTAAAGTGGTTGCTTATTGTGATTTTATTTGTGGTAATAGCTTTGTTTGTTGCTGTGAAGGTTATGAGTGAAAAGCGACCGGAGGCGATTCAGGGAGAAAATGCGGATGCCTTGGCGCAATCTATGCTTGAAGCTCTGAATAAACCAGCTTGGGATACATTGAAATATTTGAAGTGGGAGTTTAGAGGGGGGCATCGATACATATGGGATAAACGAGGAAATAAGGCCATTGTGGATTGGGATGATTATCGGGTTTTGCTGGATTTAGACAAAATTGACGGTGTGGCTTTGAAAGGGGCAATGAAGGTTCCGAAAGATCAAAAGGAAGAGCTAATTAAGAAAGCTTGGGCGATGTGGTGTAATGACTCATTTTGGATGTTTGCACCCTTCAAGGTATTTGATCCGGGGACATCGAGATCAGTTGTGAAAACCCAGGATGGACAAAAGGGCTTAATGGTATCATATGAATCCGGAGGTGTTACTCCTGGCGATGGTTATTTATGGCTTCTGGATGAAAGAAATATTCCTACGGGATATAAGATGTGGACCAGTATTATTCCAATAAAGGGAATGTATATGAGTTGGGAAAACTGGCAGACTTTAAACGGAGGTGCCAAAGTGGCAATTGATCATAAAAGTAAGCTTTTGTCATTTGATATGAAAGGGGTGGAAGAAGGAGACAGCCCTTCCGCATTTGGCTTTGCTAACAACGTGTTCGATTTTTAAAATTTTACGTTGGAATTGGCAGCATTCCCACAATAAATTTACTCTATATACTACAGATGCCTGAATAAGGCTCTCTATTGATAAATTTTGTGAACATCAGTTCATTATAGAATGCATGTATTTATGTTGAAGAAATACACTTATTTGTTGTCCCCTCTGCTATTCGTATTGTGTTTGGTATCTTGTCATAGCGATATTGGCGAAGTGAATCCAAATACAGAGCAAACCAACCAAATTACAGTTCCTTTGGGCTTTGAGCAAATAGAAGGTAGCCTAGTAGGGTATGTATTTGATCAATCCGATAAACCGATATCCAACGCAATAGTTTCTACCGCTGGTGACCAGACGACTACCAATGAATTTGGTGTCTTTTCATTTCAGAATACGATTTTTGATCCGCAGGGTACATTCGTAAGTGTCGAAAAGGAAGGGTATTTAATTGGATCAGATTTGGTTTATCCCAGTGAGGAAGGAGGAGCAATTTCAAAGATTCAATTGCTTAAAGTCATTAGTAAATCCACCTTTGAAGCTTCAGAGGGTGGAACAATTGAGGTTCAGGGAGGAGGAACAATTTCTTTTTCACCTTCCAGCTTGATTCGTATTAATGGATCAACATACGATGGAGTGGTTAAGGCTACTGCCTATAGGCTTTCTCCAAATGACTATCAAATTGGGAATCAAATGGCAGGAGGATTGTTGGGTATTGATTCTAAAGGCAGACACCGGGTACTTTCTACTTTTGGTGTTCTAGCGGTAGAACTTAGAGGGTTTGATAATCAGAAACTACGTATCAAATCGGATAAAACGGCAGAATTGACCTTTCCGATTGATGACGAGCTCGTAAGTGTAACGGAAAATAATATTCCTGCTTGGAGTTTTAATTTCCAGGACGGTCTTTGGTACGAGAAGGTATTGTCAACCCATGATAATAAAAACTTTACGGTTGAGATCGATGAATTAGGATTTTGGAATCTAGCCTTGCCTAGTGGGGCTTCGCAAGTGTGTGGTAGATTAATTTTTGATAATTCCCTTCCGGCAAAGAATTATATTGTTCAGGTCAAAAATAATAAGCTGCTCTCCCGAATTGGTATTACGGATCGGGATGGCTACTTCTGTGGGAAGCTACCCATGGGGGAAAGTTTGAAGTTTCAGGTTTTACATCCTTTCTGTGGTAATTTGATTAAGGAAATTGAGATAGGTCCTTTCGAAGCAGTTGGGACAATTGGCAATGTGGAATTGGAGGTGACCGAAAATTATCTTTCTGGCTCGGTCGTATGTGCGGGCGAAATGAGCAGCAATTCTACTATAATCATTGAAAGTGAGGGTACAGTGAACCTAAATTTTCCAAAATCGGATGGATCCTTTGCAATTAATTTGAACGAAATACTGTGTGGGTCGAATGGTTCATTTACTGTATTTGCTTATGATAATGATCTTCAGCTGGCAAGCGAAGAAGTCGCGTTAACAGGAGATGTTACTGAGAATTTAAAATTGGAAGTTTGTCCAAACAATTGTTTGGCAGTTGGAGATTTTCGATATGAAAAACAGGATTATTGTGTAGATGGAGAGTTTGAAAGAGTATACATTGAAGTAATGGGAGGTTCTGGTGAATATGCTTATCAGTGGGTTGAGGGATCTACAATGAATTTTATCAATAACCCCATAGCAGGTCAAGAAATATGTGTAAACGTTATCGATGTCTCCACCGAATGCGAATACACGTTTTGTGATAATGTAAAAAGCTACAACAGATTAAGGGTATCCTCAATTTATGCCTCTAATACGGAATGTCAGATGAATAGTGGATTGATTGATCTGGATATTGAAGGAGGGAAAGAGCCTATCGAAATAAGTTGGGCCGGACCGGATGGGTTTACGTCTTCTGAGCCTCTATTGACTGATTTGAGACCAGGAGAATACGCGGTTACAATAACTGATGGAGGTGGATGTGAGTCCTCGGCAAAGACCAGCGTGTATGATGTTACCACACCACTGCAAGCTTCGATAGAAGATATATGCGATCAATCGGTTATTACAATTATTGAAGACGAGGGATACAAACCCTATACGTATGCCTGGAATGCTGGCATGCCTGTAGGCAATCAGTTGTATGTAAGCAGTCCCGGGTTATATGAGGTTACGGTGACAGATGCTAATTCATGCACTAGAGTAGGGAAATGGCAAAAATCAGAAGTAGGGCTTCTGCCAGTACTTGACCCACAATTTGAATGTGAAGAAGAATCAGTTGAATTTCCAAAATTGGAAAATGGGTATGAATATTACTATCAGACCGTTGGATCAAGCGATCGAATTCCGGTATTATTGGATCAAGGGATCGTCAATGTTCCAATATTAGTGGCGGGTTATCGTTTTGAAATAGGATCGGAGAATGATATTACGGCAGACTGTTATACTTCTGAATTGATAGAACTGCCACGATTTGCAGGATTGAAAATTGGTGACATTACATCTGTCAGCTGCGAGTCTTGTGCAGATGGAAGCATCGATTTTGATGTGAATATTGAAGAGGAATGTATAGATTGTAATCCGGGCGCCGTGATTGTGCTTAGAGCGGATGATAAAGCTGATGTAACATCTTTGAATGTCGAACATCAACTTGAGAAGGGAGGATACTATGTAATTGTGCTGGACAACAACAGTGGATGTTATATTGCTCATGCTCTGGTTGAGGTGGAATAAGCCTTTGAAATAATAATTGATCGAATTTTGGAGATTGCTAAAATCATAGAGGGCTGTAAAGCTGGTGATTCTAAAAGCCAGGAATATTTGGTGCGAAAGTATGCACCAGTGTTATTGGCGATCTGCAAACGATATACAAAGGATCAGGAATCGGCTAATGATGCTTTGCAGGAAGCTTTTATCAATATATTTAAATACATAAAAAGCTATACTGGCAAAGGATCTTTTGAAGGTTGGCTCAAGAGAATAGCTGTGAATTGCTCGATTACGTTTCAAAAGAAGCATTTCAAAAACTACCATGAGCCTGATATTCTCCATGATAGTGTACATCACTGCGAGATTCCAAAAGTGTACAGCAGCTTGGGAAAAGAAGAAATTTTGAGCTTGTTGAATGAGTTACCGAGGAGCTTGTACATTGTCTTCAATATGGCCGTTATTGAAGGATACAATCATAAAGAAATAAGTGAAACGCTTGGAATTTCTGAAGGGACTTCAAGGGCTTCGTTAAGCAGAGCCAGAGCCAGAGTAATTGAAATAATAAAACAAAGACAAGAAAAAGAAAATCAAAGAGTGAATCATTTCTCTTTGATCTAAAAATATAATTATGAAATATTCGGATTTCGAAAAACACATCAAAAATGAGTTGGAGGGCTCGAAGGAAAACGTCCAGATGGATGCGCTTCTTTCCTCGCTCAATTTGGGTGAGCAACCTAAACGACGTGCCGGGGGGGGCTATTGGAAATTTATCCCTGTTTTATTTTTGGCGTTTTCAGTATTGGCTTGGATTTTTATCGCTCAACCAAACAAAAAGGCTAGCTCTTATGTCGATATCGAACTACCCTCTCAATATGTACATGAGGAAGTAGAAAATAATGAAAGTATCTTGCCACAAGAAGAGAACCTTAAAGAAGACATAAAAACTAAAGGAGAAAACGAAGCCCTTCAAAACACCACGAATTCTTTCACATCAAGCATAGATTCGGAAAAATCAACAACGGAAAAAACAAATTCAAATCGAAAAAAATCAGACATAGAAAAAGAAACTGTCATAGATAAAATCAATACTACGACTACTACTGAAGCTTCCATGAAAGTGATGGATACGTCTTCCGCTTCTTCTCATCATGAATCATCTCGTAACAATAGTGTTACCGCTAATGGCATAACCTCAAAACCCATGGTTCAAAAAGCAAGTTTGATGGAAAAGGTGAACTCCTCAAATTCTGAATCCATCGCTTCTCGTAATTTCTTGTCGATTAAGGACCTGGAAACAACTTCCTTTGCATTGAATACTGAAGAAGTGGATGGCAATCTTTTTTCAAGAATGAAAATCAACTGCCCTTCATTTGATAATGCCGGGTGGCATATGGCTTTGATTCCGGAAGTTGGGCTTTTTTATCCAAGTAAAACACTTGAAAGTAGTAGCAATCCAGAAGAGCCTTTAGCTTTGGACCAAAGGCTAAGTTCAGAATCTACGCTCGAAGGATTGGAAATAGGCCTCTATGGTATGCTTGTTCGAGATAAAATGCCGTTTTACATTAAGGCAGGTATTTCTTATTCCAGAATAGCGGAAAGAATGGATTTACAATATGAATATACTGAGCAAGATACAACCATAGGGATTATTTCTTCCACTGTATCGGACAATGGAGATACGATTACCCATATTTATGGTGATATTATTACCGAGACCACTTTTAAAGGAAGCAATCGACAACATTATTACATTCATCTGTTTGATGTCCCTATATCTGTTGGATATACAACATATATCGGAGGATTAGATGTAGGAATTGAAGGAGGTGTACGGATTAATTTTATGACACGCGCTACAGGGAACCTTCTTACTTCCCAAAGTGAGTATACCAACCTCTCGTTAAATCGATTGTTCAAAAGTAGGATTGGATTAAGTTATTTTGGCGGACTAATGATAGGCCGAAATTTTGGGAGATATGGAGATTTTTATATTGCTCCCAGATTTACCTATTTCCCCAATGACTTCAACAATGCGAATAATGCCGTGAGACAGCGCTATTTCAATATTGGATTGAATGTAGGGATGGTGTATAAGATTGATTAGAGAAGGCAGAGATTGATAAGATTTTAAAGATTAGAGGGGCGAAAATATGGATTGGTCTTTCTATAAGAACGTAAAAGGTTTTATTGAGATCAACTTTTAATAACTGAGAAGAATTTATACTGCTCCGGTTACCGTCAATATAGTTTTATTCAGACATCACCTGAATTTCAAATGACCTCTTTACTACAGATTTATAAGCGTATGGACTGCATATTCTATTTAATGGATGGGCTATAACCGTCTAAAAACTATTGATATTAGTCATTTATAAAATCTGTATGTATAGCGTTGAAAGCTGGTTTTTTATTTAGATTACACACAGATTTATTTCCTCAATTTTATCTTTCCATTTTTTTAAATTCAAATCATTATCTTACCCGGCGTTAACCAACAATTTGAAATTTATGACCCATTCCAACCACTTGAGGAGGGTGTTTTCGCTTCTTTTATTTTGTTTTTTATGGGTATGCACAGGAGCAGCTCAAAATAGTGATGATGCCAAAGAGGTAACAACAACTTACTTTATAAAAAATGCATTTGTTGTCCAAAAACCAGGCACATTGTTGCCCAATACATCTATTCTGATCAAAGGTGGCCTCATACATTCTTTAGGACCAAATATTGAAGTGCCTTTTGATGCAAAAGTGGTTGATGCCGACTCCATGTATGTGTATGCTGGATTCATTGATGCTTGCAGCCATACTGGTATTGCCCAACAAGAACAAAAAGATAGGCCCAGAGTGAAAGATCCCGGAAATCCTCCTAAACATCTTGCAGGTATTACTCCTCAAAATACAGTGCGGAATGCCATCGGAGAAAAGCTGGATAAATCAATGAAGGATATGAGGGAACTGGGTTTTGGATTTGTACATGTAATTCCTCGTGGTCGTATGTTGCCAGGGCAGGGTAGCGTTTTGTCAACTGGAAATGGCAAGCCAGAACAAACATTGATCAAAGAAAATATATCACAATTCGCTCAGTTTAAACCGGCCAGAAGAATGTTTCCGGCAACTACTATTGGAGTGATGTCTCAGTTTCGTGATTTATATAAGAATGCAGAATATAGCAACGCTTATTTGAAATCCTACAATCTGGACCCAAAAGGATTGGAGCGACCAAAACACTCAGAAGAATTGGCAGCCTTGTTTCCAGTGGTAAACCTACAGATGCCGATTTTCTTCTATGCGCCAAGGGTAAAAGATGTAAATCGTGCCCTGATTTTAAATCAGGAACTTGGCTTTAATTTAGTATTGACCGGTGTAAGGCAAGGATGGCCATTGATGGATGAAATCAATGGAAATAATCATGGTGTAGTGCTTTCGTTGCATTTACCGGAGAAGATTGAAGATAAATCGAAAAAAGAGGAAAAGAAAGAAGAAAAAGAAGAAGACAAAAAGGAGGGAGATGAAAAGGAAGAAAGTGCTGAAACAAAAATGCTTAGAGAGAAAAAGAAAAAATCGCATGATGAGTACGTGGGCCAGGCAGCTTTGTTTGAAAAGCGTGGCCTAGTGTTTAGTTTCTCATCATTGGATACGAAAGCAAAAGATATACGTTCAAACATTTTAAGAATGGTTGAAGGCGGTTTGTCGGAACGAGGTGCCCTTGCAGCTTTAACCACCAATCCTGCAACTTTATTGGGGATTTCCAATGTGGCAGGGACCATAGAGCAAGGTAAAATTGCAAATCTTTTTGTTAGCGATAAACCGTATTTTGATGAAGATGCGAAAATCAGATTTATGGTGAATGATGGAGTCTTGACGGAAATTGAGGAAAAGAAGAAAAAGAAAAAAGGTGGTTCCAATGAAAATGTGTCAATAGAAGGTGAATGGAAGTACAATGTGGAGATTCCTGGTAATACCCAGTCGGGTTTAATAGTAGTGGAAGGAAAAGGGGATGATATGAAAATAAAGGTGAATAGCGACGAGGATCCAGCTGATTTTACAGATGCCACAAGTATTGATTTTGATGGCAAAAATCTGACTTTTGAAATTTTGGTGGAAGGTATTTCTTATGCAATAGACATAAACATAGAAGGAAGTGAATTTGAAGGCAATGTTTCCGTGGGAGAATTTGGCTCCTTTCCTATGACTGGAAATTTAAAGGATAGTCCGGAATAATAGATAAACGCCTTGTCAAACTCAAATAACAAGAAATGAAGAAATATATAGCTAGTCTTAGTGCATTGCTCATGTGCCTTTCGGGAATGGCTCAAGAAATGGGTAGTGTTCTTATAAAAAATGGTACCGTACTTACAATTACCGATGGTATAAAAAACAACACGGACGTTTGGATTAAAAATGGAAAGATCAAAGAAATTGGTCAAAATCTTAGTGCAGATCGAAGCACAGAGATTGTGGATGCCAAGGGAAAATTTGTGATGCCTGGTATTATTGATGCACACTCACATATTGCTTTAGAAACGGTTAATGAATCCACCAACCCGATAACATCGGAAGTTTTTGTGGGAGATGGTTTAGATCCTCAAGATGTTGCGATCTATAGAGCTCTTGCAGGAGGAGTTACAATTTCTCATGCCATGCACGGTTCAGCAAATGCAGTAGGTGGAGAATGTGAGACTATAAAACACCGCTATGGAACATGGGATCCTGATGACTTAAGAATGCAGGGGGCACCTCGTACCATAAAATTTGCTTTGGGTGAAAATCCAATGCGTGTGCATGGCGAGGGTAGAAACATCACTCCGAGCACGCGGATGGGAATTGAACAAGTATTTCGAAAAGCTTTTGCAGAAGGTCGAATCTACAAGAAAGAATGGGATGACTTTAATAGTGGAAAAACCAAGACTCCTCCAGTCTACAGTCGTAGAATGGAAACTATAAGAGATATCTTGGATGGTGAGATTATTATTCACTGCCATTCGTATAGGGCAGACGAGATATTAATGTTGATGAATGTATTATCAGATTTTGGGGTAGATAAGATATGTTTTCAACACGTGAATGAAGGATTTAAAGTAGCTCCTGAATTGGCCGAGTTTGGCGCGGGGGCATCTGTGTTTTCAGATTGGTGGGCGTATAAGTTTGAGGTGTATTATAGCACTGCATACAACGCCGCAATTTTGGCTCGCAACGGTGTAATTACTTCAATTAATTCTGATTCTGGAGAGTTGATCCGTCATCTGTATCATGAGGCAGCCAAAACTCAGCGCTATGGAGATCTTACGGATAATGAGGCTTTACGGCTTATTACTATCAATCCTGCGATTCAGTTGGGGATTGATGAGCGAGTTGGTTCGTTGGAAGTAGGAAAAGATGGTGATGTTGCTATTTTTAGTGGGCACCCTCTTTCAATCTATTCGATTCCTGAGATAACTATAGTGGATGGTATTATCCGATTTGATATTGAAAATGATCCGGATGATATGAGAATTGATATTGATCCTGAAGAAAAATTCAATGACAGTTATATTGAGTTGGATGCTGAAGATGAAGATCGATGCATGCAGGATGTATTTCATGAATTGTTTTTTGGTGCATTGGGCAAATCACACACTTTACACAAACATTAATTAAAAGCGTAGAAAAATAATCGAAGAGATGAATAAGATATATATATGGGTTGTTTTAGTGTTGGTGGGATTATCCGGTCAAGCGCAGATGGTTGAGAAATCAAAAAAAGGAACCTTTTTATTAAAAGATGCTACGCTGCATACCATTACACAAGGGATCATTCAAGGGGACTTGTTGGTAAGAGATGGAAGAATAGCTGAGATTGGAATAATTAATGAATCGGGAGCCTCAATTGAAATTATAGATTGCAGTGGGAAACATGTTTATCCCGGGTTCATTGATGGTGGAACCACGTTAGGGCTTTCCGAGGTGGGATCAATTTCTTTGACTCAGGATTACCGTGAATTGGGAGACTTTACACCGCATATGCAAGCATTAACCGCGGTTAATCCTAATTCTGTTTCTATTCCCGTAACACGGACCAATGGTGTAACAACCGTAATTGCAAAAACAGCAGGAGGATTATTCCCCGGGACAGCGGCCTTAATTAATCTGCACGGTTATACTCCCGGGCAAATGTATGCCGGATTTAAAGGTGTGCAGATGAATTTTCCATCTTCAGGGAAAAGAGGGCGCTGGGATCGAAGAACACCGGAAGAGATTAAAAAGGATGGCGATAAAGCCATGAAAAAGCTTAATGACATTTGGGATAAGGCTGTGCAATATGCTGCCATAGATTCCGCTGCCAATGCATCTCAACAGAAAATATCGGATTATAACCCGCAAATGGAGGCATTACTTCCTATTGTACGTGGAGAGGCTCCTTTGTTAGTAGAAGTGAATAAGGATATTGACATTAAAAATGCGATTAAATGGTTAGAAAAAAATAAGTTGAAAGCCATTTTTACTGGAGTATCTGAAGGATTTCGTGTGACAGAAGAATTGTTAAAGTCGGGCATTCCAGTAATTACGGGTCCTGTGCTTTCCGTTCCTGGCAGAACTTCTGCAAGATATGATGTATCGTATAAAAATCCATCAATTATGCTGAAAGCAGGGATCAAGGTCGCTATTCGAACAAATGAAACGGAGAACGTAAGAAACCTTCCATTTAATGCTGGATTTGCAGCAACATATGGCATGGGTGTAGAAGAAGCACTGAAGGCAATAACCATAACTCCTGCTGAAATTTTTGGTGTGGAAAATCAATTAGGCAGCTTAGAGAAAGGCAAAATAGCCAACTTGTTCGTTTCGGATGGTGATCCTTTTGAAATGAAAACGGAGATTCAATATCTATTCATTAATGGGTATAAAGTTCCAATTGAGAGCAGGCATACTTTGTTGTACGATGAGTTCTTGGAAAGGGATCCTGGAGTTAAGAGATAACCTCTCAAAGGGCTTAGAGCCCTTTGAGAGGTTAAAAAACCCATCTTTTGAAGGCTTCCATTGCCTCGTATTCGGCAAGACCTAGTTTTCTGTATTGGATGGCAGTATTTCGATTTCTGGCTTCCGAACGTTGCCAAAATTCTCTTTCATCCGATCCGGGAAATGGAGCTTTGTCTTTTTGTGATTGATGCATAAAAATGGCATTTCTCTTTTTCAATAGTTCTTTTGGACTCAATGGGACAGCCATTTCAATTTCGTCGATGGCAAAATCTTCCCATGCTCCTCGGTATAACCAAAGCCAGCAATTCTTGATCCATTTTTCAGACTTTAATTCATCTAAAGATCTTAATATGGCGTCAAGACAAACTCTATGTGTATCATGTGGATCGGCTAAATCTCCAGCGGCAAAGACCTGGTGAGGCTTGACATGCATCAATATGTTTTTTGTGATTTCGATATCTGATTCTGAAATGCCAAATTTTTTCACTCGCCCCGATTCATAAAAAGGCAAATTTAAGAAATGAATGTTTTGATCTTTTATGCCACAAAATCTTGCTGCACCAGTTGCTTCTGCTTTTCGAATAAGCCCCTTCAACACTCGGACTTCGTTAGTGTTCTTATTTGAGCTGTTGCCTCTTAGGAATTTTATCAGAGCATTATTCTTTTTTATTGCATCACTTCCGCCAGGTTCTCGATTAAGTAATTCGGTGTGAAATTCAAGATATCGAATTACATCGTGATCATGAACGGCTATATTACCCGAGGTCTGATAGGCTACATGGACGTCATGACCTTGTTCTACCAGCCTTAGGAGCGTACCACCCATAGAGATCACATCGTCATCGGGATGAGGGCTAAAGATGAGAACGCGTTTTTTAGCTGGTGCTGATCGCTCAGGCCTGTAAGTGTCATCATGATTTGGTTTTCCACCAGGCCAACCGGTGATGGTATGTTGCAATCGATTGAAGACATTTATGTTGAGTTGATAGGCACTGTCTACTTCCAGGATCAACTCACTCAGTCCATTCTCGTTATAATCCTCTTCTGTAAGTTTTAAGATGGGAGTATCCAGTTTTTGGGATAGCCAGATGACGGCTTTGGCGATTAGATTCTCATCCCAAACACAAGAACCTACTTTCCATGGTGTTTCTACCCGGGTTAGACGGGATGCAGCGGCCGTATCCAGGTAAAACTTAACGTTGGGATGTTGTTGTAAAAATGTAGCCGATACGAGATTGGAAATTGGGCCTTCGAGAGCTCTTTTTACAATTGGAGCTTTGTGCAAACCCCAGGCAAAGATGCAAATTTCTTTTGCCGACATAATCGATCTAACGCCCATGGTAATGGCCTTGTACGGAACATTTTCCAAGCCATTGAAATCGCCTGAGGCATCAGTTCTGGTTATATTATCCAGTCGTACAAGGCGGGTTTCGGTATCGGCGTTGCTTCCGGGTTCGTTAAAACCAATGTGTCCGGTTCGCCCTATTCCAAGCAATTGTATATCGATGCCACCAAACAATTGAATTTTTCGTTCATACTGTTCGCAATAATCTGCTATTTCGTTCATTGGGATAGTCCCATCGGGAATATTAATGTTTTCCGGTGGAATGTCAATGTGATCGAAAAGATACTCGTGCATGAATTTATGATAACTCTGCATTTCATCTGGATTCATTGGATAATATTCATCCAAATTGAAGGTGATTACATTTGAGAAGCTAAGATTCTCTTCTCTGTGCATTCGGATCAATTCTTTATAGATATGAATAGGTGATGAGCCTGTGGCGAGTCCGAGGACTATTTTTTCCCCTTTCCTTTGATGCGCTCGAATGGCAAACGACATAAGTTGGGCGATGTGTTTGGACCCATGTTCAGCATTGTGAAATAATTCTACAGGGATTTTTTCGTACGTTTTTAATTGGTACGACAGGTTTTCAGGGTAGCGGGTTACTCTAAGGTCTTCTTGAGATGCAATCATTGTTTTTAATTTTTACTGTGCACGTGCACGGCAAATTTATGTACCTTTACTGATAAATTCAAGTTTTTAAGATATTTTTGTGAAATAGAATGGGTATTACGACGAAAGAAATAGCAAAATTGGCCGGAGTGTCTCGCGGAACAGTGGATCGGGTTCTTAATAATAGAGGGCAGGTATCTGCTGAAGTGAAAGCTAGAATTCTAAAAATAGTGGAAGACTTCAAGTACAAGAAAAATGTCTTGGCAAGTCGTTTGGCAATCAATGAACCCGTCAAAATAGCAGTCGTATTGCCAGATCCGAACAATGACGTTTTCTGGCAGGCACCGCTGGAAGGAATCACCAAAGTACAAAGCTCAATGACCGATTATGGTATGTCTCTTGAGTTGAATTTGTTCAATTTATTTGATAGCAAGTCTTATGTTTTTGCTTTTCAGCAGGCGATTTCGTCACGACCCAGCGCAATTCTACTGGCGCCTATATTTTTAAAGGAAACGTTGTCGCTGATTCAAATGGCGGAGCAAAATGGTATTCCCATCGTTTGTATCAATTCTGAAATTGATTCAAAAGATGTGCTTTCTTTTATCGGACAGGATTCGCTTCAAAGTGGAATTATCGCAGGAAAACTATTTCATCTTAATTCAAGTGTGAATAACCAAATTGTTGCCATAACCCAAGGTCATGATGCGAAGAATGCCATTCATATAAAAAAGAAATTAGATGGCTTGAAGCAATATAATTTTGAAAATCAATGTGACTTCGAAATTGTAGATATACAAGTTAAAGATTTTTTTAATCCAGGCATACTTCAGAAAGAAGTCGATCTTTTATTATCCAACCCTTCCAATCTTAGAGGTATCTTTTTTACCAATTCGAGGGCATACAATATGATTAATCAAACGGACCTTGCTGATCGACTACTCAATTCCGCAACTATAATCGGCTATGATTTACTTGATCAAAATGTAGAATTGCTGAAGCAGCAAAAAATTGATTTCTTGTTGCATCAAAAACCTGAATTGCAAGGCTACCAAAGTGTGTTGAGCCTGTTTAACCATTTTATTCACAAAAAGACGATTGATCAAAAGCAATACTTGCCCATCGATATTGTGGTTAAAGAGAATGTAGACTCCTATTTACAAGAGCGAGATAGAATGCTTGAAATGATGTTGTGATTAGAATATAATTTGAAAAATAAGAGACAGTGTATTTTCTAAACAAACCAGATTTTGCAACTATAAAAATCAAGAATGTGGGTAAAAGCGTTATTTTTGCAATCTTTACAAATTGAATGCATTTCGCCGCTGATTTTGTAACTTACAAAGCACTGTGAAAATAAAAACTGTACTATGAAATTTGAAGTGTCATCTTCTGAATTATTGAGTCAATTGCAAATAGCCAGTGGGGCCATCAATCCTAATCCGGTGTTACCAATTCTCGAAGATTTTTTGTTCGATCTGAATGACAATACACTTACCATAACCTCTACCAATCTGGAGACTACCATTACTTCAAAGTTAGAAGTTTTGGCGAGTGAAGCGGGACGGATTGCTGTACCTGCAAAAATCTTATTGGAAACTTTGAAGGCACTTCCGGAACAGCCTATTACCTTCATTTTGGATACAGAGACCAACGGAATTACGTTGAAATCTTCCTACGGTGAATACAAATTGGCAGGTGATACACCAGATGAGTTTCCACAAATGCCAGAAGAAGATAACGTTAATAATATAAGATTAAATACCAAAATCTTATCTGAAGCCATTGCAAAAACACTTTTTGCTACGAGTAGTGATGAATTGCGTCAAGCAATGACAGGGGTGTTTGTTCAAGTAGATTTTAACAAGATAATCTTTGTAGCCACGGATGCACACAAATTGGTGAAGTACACGTTTGGCGGGATATCCAGCGAGAATACAGCTTCCTTTATCATACCTAAGAAGGCATTGAATCTCTTAAAAAATGCGTTGAGCAACGAAGGAGAAGTAAGCTTGAGTTACAATAGTAAGAATGCATTTTTCTCATTCGATGATACCAAAGTGATTTGCAGATTAGTTGATGCGAAATATCCTGATTATAACGCAGTGATTCCTGTAGAAAATCCGAATGTCCTTGCTTTGGGGAGAAGAGATTTCCAAAATTCTCTGAAAAGGATAGCTATTTATGCAAATAAAACTACCAATCAAGTTATTCTTAATATTAACGATAACAGTCTGACCATCTCCGCGCAAGATTTGGATTTTTCCAATGAAGCAACAGAGCAACTTGCTTGTGAATATTCCGGTGAAGCCATGACCATAGGTTTCAACGCCAAGTTTTTAGGAGAGATGTTAGGGGTATTGGAATCAAAAGAAGTGACCTTGAATTTGTCGACGCCTAATCGTGCAGGTATACTATTGCCTGCGGATCAAAAAGATAATGAAGAGCTTCTCATGCTGGTTATGCCGGTAATGATGAGCAACTAATTATTTTAATTTTAACTACTGTTCAATTCTCCAAAGGAATGTAATTTTCTGGTTCTTATAGCCATTGTACAAAACAACTGATATTGACAAAAGGAAGGAACATCGGTTTATTTTTTGGTTCTTTTAATCCTGTGCATGTTGGTCATATGATCATTGCCAATTTTATGGTAGAAAATAGTGATTTGGACCGTATGTGGATGGTTGTTACACCGCACAATCCTCATAAAGAGAAAAAGACGCTTGCCAAAGATCATGACAGACTTCATTTGGTAAATCTCGCCATAGGTGAGAATGTCAACATCAAAGCTTCTGATATTGAGTTTGGTTTGGACAAGCCGTCGTATACTGTTGACACGCTTGCTTACCTGAAGGAAAAATATCCCCATCATACGTTTAGTTTGATTATGGGCGGCGATAATTTGGCTACTTTTCATAAATGGAAAAATTATGAGACCATTTTAACCAATCACAATATCTACGTTTATCAGAGACCAGGGTATGATCTTGGTAAACTTCAGGATCACGAAAATGTCACCATTCTTGAAGCTCCTCTACTCACGATTTCAGCCAGTTATATCCGCAAGCAGCTTAAAGAAGGAAAAAGCATTCAATATTTAGTGCCTGAAAAAGTCTGGGAATATATCGATGGAAGTTCGATGTATAAGGATAGCTAATTGGAAATAGTCAAAATACAACTACAATAATCTTGCATCTATGACACAAAGATTTTAGTTAAGAATTATTCCTGAAAATTTAATATTTCTAGCTGTGAATTGGAATCCAGGGCTAGAAATTAGTGTTGTCAATTTATTTAGTGATTTGCTAATGCGTTAGATTGTTTTAACTATCTCTCTAATTATTTTCAAGTTCAACCTTATTTTTGTCTTGATCCTTAGATTGTCTATTTTGTCCTATCTTTTTAGACTAAAATTTTGATTTATGCTCAGACCTTTTCATTTGGCCATTCCTGTTTCAAATTTAGAAGATGCCCGTACATTTTATCGAGAAGTAATCGGATGTTTGGAAGGAAGGAGCGATACACATTGGGTAGATTTTGACTTCTATGGACATCAATTGGTGATTCATTATGATGAGCATGCCAGAGATCATAGAAAAGAGGCTTCTAATGAGGTAGATGGTCATAATGTACCAATTCCCCATTTTGGCGTTGTATTGGAGTGGCAAGATTGGCATGACCTCGTAGAACGACTCAAAGCGGCGGACATTCAATTCGGTATTGAGCCCTATATTCGATTCAAAGGACTTCCGGGCGAACAAGCGACAATGTTTTTTTATGATCCAAGTGGCAATGCTTTGGAATTTAAATCGTTCAAAGATTTAGGTCAATTGTTTGCAACATAGAACAGAAGAATTAAAGATTAAAAATTAATGCGTTAGGTATGGAGGTGATAAATGTAAAAGAGAAATTTGGATTGTTTCAAGATCATTGGAGCCCAAGAATCATTGGCCAATTGAATGGTCAAGATGTAAAAATCGCCAAGGTGAAAGGCGAATTTGTCTGGCACAATCATAAAGATGAAGATGAACTTTTTTACATTATCAAAGGGACCCTGAAAATCGAGTTTGAAGATGGAATGAGAACCCTTAAGGAAGGAGATATGCTTATCATTCCAAAAGGTGTAGAACAAAAGCCAATTGCGGAAGAAGAAGTATGGATCATGTTATTCGAACCACAGGCTATAAAGCATACAGGTAATGTGCAGCATGAAATGACGGTCGACACTTTCAAAAAGATTTAAACTATGACTCCAAAATCAATTATTTTTCTCATTTTATATGTGTTTTTTATTGCAGAGGCAAGCAGCCAAGATGAATTTGGAGTGGTTTTCTGGACTGAAGATAGAGATTTGGAATGGTCGGATTTTAAAGGAAGTCCATTGGTCGATTCTACTGGTGGCTTTTTTTTAGACATATATATTAAGTCCCTTGCAATAAATACCTCTAATCTTTTTGTTCAAAGTCGATTGGACCCACAAACCTATGTTTATACAAATACTTCTTATGCATCAGAAGAACTGCGAACCGACGACCTTCTTAGATATTTTAACGTCTACTTTGATTTAGCGGCTTATTATTCTAATAAAATGGTGAAGCATCAAATTCAAGCGCTCAACTCGGATGATATAGTGGTAGCTTCTAATCTGCAAATTATAAAAAATGCACTTATTGAAGAATGGAGAAATGAGTCTGCTCGTTTGGCTATAGAAACACAATATGGTGTTGAAATTGAGCAATTAATAATGTGGGAAGAAGATGTAGAGCGCAAGCTTTCAGAATTAGAAAAACCTTTTTTCTCCAAGTCCCCTTATTCCATGACGCTTGATCTCACGGTAGGTCCTTTAATTGGGTTGTCGGAATACAATGAATTTTTATCTCAACCTACTACCGGGGTTTTAGGGGTGGAGTTTTCGAAAGCACCATTTACCTATCACATGGGGCTTTCCGGAGGAGGTCAATCGGTAAAACAAACATTTAGTAAGGGGAATGAAGTGTTTCCAGCGAATACAAAACCAAATATCCTGAATTTGTTTTTACATACTGGATATCAACTCTTAGATGTAAGAAGGTGGCGCATTGTTCCACGCATAGGTGTGCATTTTAGCAATTTGCGCTATCCGAATAGTGATGATAACGAATCAAGCGTTTGGTCTACTTCTATCACTACCGGAACCACGATAGACTACAAATTCAAATCCTGGAACAATCAAGCCAATGTGCATATGATGTATTCCGAGGTTAGTCTTCGATTGGGCGCTTACCTCTATCCAATGCAAGTAGGTGGACAAAATTTGTCGCATATCTTGCTTACGGCTGGAGTGGCCTGGAGGTTTGGACCAATAAATGCGAGCTATCCGAATTAATGTCTTTAAACAATAGCGATTCTAAACCATTTATCTTTATGCTAGCATTGTAATTTATGAAGAAGAGTAATAAAAACAGTATTGATATTGATAAAGTGGCGGAAAACCCCGGACTCTTGCCCTACGCACATCATGTGGGCAGCGCAATTATCAAACCGATAGACAAAGGGCGGACCAAAGGCAATGCCATGACAGCCATGTATCAGCAAACTGATAATCAACTTACTCAAATCAAAGAACAGGTGGAAGTGCTGATTCGTCAAGCACAAGAAATTCACGATCGAATTAGTATTTCGGAGCGCATTTATAAGGCCGATTGTGGATTCAAACCGGTAATCAATAAAACGTATTATGTCTACCAGCGAAAAGATGAAAGTTGGGTGCTTTCTATGATTTCGCCGGAAGAATGGGGACCCAAAGGCCCCTATTTATTTGTTGCAACCTGCGAATTATTAGCAGATCATACCTGGAGTGTGATTGACAAAAATGAAGATGTCCAATTTATGTAGCGTCCTCTATTCTTAGGCTGCTTATATTTTTAATTTTAAATCTACCTTGATAGCTCTTTTTATTGCTTCATTTATAGGATACCTTATGTCTGATTGGGTGGGTGTGTCCTGAGCAACGATTGCTTTATATTCTGTCATGAAATCTGTTATGTTCAACAGTTCGTCGTATGCGCTGGTATGTTGCACAGCAGCTTGTGCTGCAAAACGGACAACATTGACAAGATCCTGAAAATATGGTTCTAAGCTAGATGGAAGTAAATATTTGTAGTACCATTTTAATTTATCCTTCACAATATTGTCAATACTGGTATCAAAGCTTGCACCTCTCAACGCTTGGAATGGGGTAACTTGTTTGTAATAATCGAACAAGAAATTATTGTAATGCGCTCCGTCAATAGATGCCATGGCTGCCCCAGTGACTAAGGTGCTAATAACTGGATTTTCATCCGAAGGAATATGGTCTTCGTACAGTTTTGGAATTGATGCCAGGTTATCGATTACCCAAGCTTGAGGTACGCAATCTATTGGATTGTAAAGGCTTAGGTAAGTTATTTTTCTTTCATTTATTTGGTCTTCGTAGTAGTTGGCAAAGGTTTCGTTACCTGGAGTAGGGCCGGCCGTCGGAAAGGTAGATACATGAATTCCATCGTTTGGATCCCACTCGGATTTTTTATCGGATAGGTAGAGTGCGAGTGTTGGTGATAATGCTCCACCAAGACTATGCCCGGCGACTGCAATTTCTGCATGGTTGATTGAATTTGATTTTACGAAATCCTTCAATGCCACAAGGAGCGTTTTATTTTTTTGAGAAGGATCTGTCATATTCAATAATATGTTTAATCCTGTATATGTACCTTGGGAAATTGATCCTGATCCTTTTCCAGTTACATCGTTCCATTCAACTGTAGTCAATACGTCAAAGTCTTCGTCGATCCAACCGTAAGATGAAATTGGATTGGTTCCAGCTACAGCTACGACAAATAGCTTTTGGGAGGGACTGTAATATGCTCCCATGGTATTGTCGGAATGCGCCGTCGTGTTGTTTTGATCTTTGGACCATACAATCGGTCCCCATACGGGCTTCCAATCGGAGCCAATGTAGCCTTGAACCTGTGCATTCTTAAGAATGTCTCGGGAGACCTTGGTTACGTACTTTTGCATTACCTCAAATGCAGATTGTCTTCCACTTGGATAAAACGTAATTCCTTCTGCTGAATTAACGGAAAAAGAAAAGCTGTGTATATTTTGAATTTTATTATAACTGCCTGACATGTTGGAGGTTTTTTGAAGTTTAGAAATGATACCGAAAATATTTCCAGTCCTTAATAGTACTCAAAAATAGAGAATGCCGAAAATGCAAAACAGGGTATTAATACGGGTTCCTTTAAAGGGGTAATTACCTTTTGTATTGAATTGACTTCGAAACAAATAGTGAAAAGAGACGAAAATAGAATGATCTATGTTTTTAAAAATACAAAATTGTAAAGCCATCCTTACACAAAGGTTGAATCATCTATTATTTTTTACCTTTGAGCCAATATTTTTAAATCATTCCAGAAAATAGCAGTAATGCCAAATCATCTTATAGCCCCGTCGATCCTGGCGGCTGATTTTGCCAACCTACAGAGAGATATTGAACTTGTAAATTCCAGTGATGCCGACTGGTTGCACGTAGATGTAATGGATGGTGTTTTTGTACCGAATATATCTTTTGGTCAGCCTGTGGTTAAAGCCATTGGAAAGCACTCGACCAAGCCTTTGGATGTGCACTTGATGATCGTACACCCTGAAAAGTATATCGAACAATTTCGCGATGCAGGCGCAGAGACCATTACTGTTCATCTGGAAGCTTGTCCGCATATTTACCGAACGATTCAGCAAATCAAAGACACCGGAGCAAAAGCCGGAGTAGCATTAAATCCGGGAACCAATGTTTCTTTGTTGGCTGACATATTAGAGATTACTGATATGGTCTGCATCATGTCAGTAAATCCTGGATTTGGAGGGCAGAAGTTTATTTATCAGGCCATTCCTAAAATAAGACAACTCGCTTCGATGATCACGGATATTAATGCAGATACCATAATTGAAATTGACGGCGGAGTAGGCTTGCAAAATGCAGAAGCGATATTGCAAGCAGGTACCCGGGTGTTGGTGGCGGGGAGTAGTGTGTTCAAAGCGGATGATCCCATTGATACCATTAAAAGATTAAAAAGCATTGGTCAGGATACCTTGGCCATCTAATTCTACGTTGAATACATCTGACGTCAAATCGATCCCTTTGAGATTCCATAAGCATCGAATGAAACATATTTATCTATTCTTCCTGGTTTTATGCACCGTTGTAAGTTATGGGCAAAAGGCCATAGTATTTGGAACAATTACCGACCTGGAAACGGGATTGCCGGTTGAGTTTGCTACCGTATATATTGAGAATTCAAGTAATGCCGTAGAATCTGATTCAAAAGGGGCATACCGATTGGAAATTGAAGCGGATACAAAACAACGATTGATTGTTTCACGAATTGGGTATACCACGGCAAGTACTTCAATATCTGCAATGGAGGCAGGTGCCAAACGCTATATCAACATTAAATTATCTCCGCAAGAATCTGATCTGGAAATTGTGGTGCGAGAATCCAGAATTGAGGATGTGGGTATGGTCAAGGAGGAGGTGACGGATTTGAAATTATTACCAAGTGTATCAGGGAATTTAGAAAGTGTATTACCGAGTATTGCTTTGGGGGTATCTGCGGGTACTGGTGGTGAATTGAGTTCCCAATATAATGTGCGTGGTGGAAATTATGATGAAAACCTGGTTTATGTCAATGATTTTGAAATATTCCGTCCTCAATTAATACGAGCCGGGCAGCAGGAAGGGTTGAGTTTTCCCAATATTGATTTAATCAGAGACTTATCCTTTTCATCGGGAGGATTTCAATCAAAATATGGAGACAAATTATCCTCTGTGTTGGATATCAAATACAAGCGGCCGGAAGAGACAAAAGGAAGCATTGCAGCGAGTATGCTGGGCGCCTCTGCGCATATAGAAGGAAGCAAACGAATGGGGGCAAATGCGTATAATAAATTTAGGTACTTGATTGGGGCAAGATATAAGACTACCCGATACATTTTAGGATCGTTGGATACCAAAGGTGAATATTTGCCCGATTTTACAGATATACAAGCTTATCTGACCTATGATTTGACCCGGGAAATTCAGATTGGTCTTTTGGGAAATTATAACAATAGCGTTTTTCGTTTTACACCGACAGAGAGAAGTACGACGTTGGGTCTCATAACGCAAGCGCTTCGATTCAGTTCGGTATTTGAAGGAGGGGAAGTAGACCGATATCAAAATGGAACAACAGGAGTATCCTTTACCTACGTACCTGAAAGAGAAAAGAACCCCATGTATTTGAAATTTTTGGCTTCTAACTATCAAAGTAATGAGGAGGAGAATTTTGATATACTTGGATTTTATCGATTGGCGGAAATTGAGACGGACTTGGGCAGTGATGATTTTGGAACAGAAGTAGCTGTTTTGGGAGTTGGGACACAACAGCAATATGTAAGAAATTATCTTTTTAACCGGATTTACAATATAGCCCATAAAGGGGGATATGAGATTCAAGGCAGCGGTGATGCAGTTACATCTCATTTTTTGCAATGGGGCGTAAAATATCAAAATGAATATTTTGACGATCGATTGAATGAATGGGAGCGATTGGATTCTGCGGGGTATTCGTTGCCTTTGAATCCAGAAGAATTGCAACTGTTTTCTGTTTTGAAAACCGAAAATGAAATCAGATCGTATCGTGTTTCTGGATACTTTCAAGATTCGTACACCTATCTGGATGAAGACGTACGAGAAATAAAATTTACGGCAGGTGTACGTGCCAATTATCGAAATCTGAGTGATGAGCTTATTATAAGCCCCAGAGCACAATTATTGTACAAACCTCTGAATTGGGACAAGGATATTTCATTCAAATTGAGCGGAGGGATTTATTATCAACCACCCATTTACAGAGAGATGCGAAGATTGGACGGAACGGTAAATACAGCGCTCAAATCGCAGAAATCTACTCACCTGGTTGGTGGAATGAGTTATGATTTTTATTGGAGAAATATGAGTGATAAACCGTTTCGATTGATTACGGAGTTTTTCTACAAGGACATGAGCAACTTGGTCTCCTATGAAATTGATAACGTAAGAATTCGATACAGCGGAGAAAACGATTCTGAGGGGTATGCTACCGGAGTCGATATTCGATTGAATGGTGAATTTGTGCCAGGGGCAGAATCTTGGGTAAATCTATCTTTCCTTTCTACCAGAGAAAGAATACTGGATGTGGAGCATTTGACGTATAATCGGGAAGATCCTGAGAATCCTTTGGTGCAAAATTCTGTGCCTCGACCAACGGATCGTTTTATGACCTTGTCTATGTTTTTTCAGGATTATCTACCCAACAATGAAAATTTTAAAATGCATTTGAATCTTGCGGTGGGTACAGGATTACCTTTTGGGGTTCCTGACAACAATATTGTGTACCGCAATGCCTTCAGATATAAGCCTTATCACAGGGTGGATATTGGGTTTGGCTATCAATTGTGGAAGCGTGATTGGGGAAAAATGAAGCCGCATCATCCGTTTAGGTTTTCAAGAGATGCCTGGTTTAGTGTAGAGGTATTCAATCTTTTAGAGGTGTCCAATGTAGCCAACAATACCTGGATAAAAACGATTACGGGCGAGCAATTTGCCATACCTAATTTTTTGACATCAAGAAGAATAAATCTTAGATTGCGAGTAGATATTTGAATTGGGCTTTGGAAGATTGGAAAGCGACACGAGATTAAGAATCTTTTCAGGTTATTCATTTTCACTAGGTAGCCTTTGTGCTTCTTGCTATAAGTATAAATTGAATTGATTGTAACTATTCAGGTGGTTTCATATTTTACATGAACAAGTCTGAAAGGCTTGAAAATTCTAGCCTTGGATTGCATTACAAGACTAGAATTTGGTTCGTAACCTATTTTGTCATCATTTTTGACCAAAAATGATGACAAAAATACCATCACGGCTACGGCTATTCAATGGCCAGTGTGGTTACAATTAATTAATGTACGAATCAAACTATACAGATGAATAAAAAGTGGACTTCAACGAGACTCTTACCTTTCGCGAATGCCTTTATCGCGTTGTCTCTTCTTTATTATTGGATTGAAACTTCGGCTGTGATCAATCCAATTGCGATTATTCTTGCTGGAATTTTTGCACTTCATTTTTTCGTGGCTCGTGGATTCTATAGAATGATCTTTCCATCCATCTTTATTGTATTGAATTTGTACATGTTTTTAGCGCTTTTTTCTGAGTTCTCAGAATTCAGCACATTAGACAAAAATGCCTTAACGCTACTATCAGTCGGAATTATCTATTTGGGGTTAAACCTGATCAGCGCAGCAATCATTTTACATCATAACATTACAAGTCAAATAGTGACTGTTGAAACTTAATTACAAGGGGCACTTGGAATTTTCACTCTTATGGCTGTTCGTGGAGTTACGGAATAGACAGCGTGATACGGCATCAAGTAATCTTGGAGAAGTGTCAGAAAAGATAAGGAATATTGGTTAGAAATAACAGTAAGGTAGTTCATTAAGACCTAAAGTCGAGACATCAGAATTCTAATGCCTCGATTTAAAAAACCACTATTTTATTACTTTAGTCGTAGTTGGAGTATAAATACCAAATGTCAAAGCATTGAGCAAACCATCCACAAAAGTATGTTCGATTTTGACCTGATAGTCTTTTGCGTCTCCAGCCATCTTAATGGGATCCGATATTTTTCCTGGTGCTAGTCCAGCTATGAAATAATGATTCTTTTGCTTGATCTCTATTCCATTTTTGGGTCCATCTCCAACCGTATATGTATAGGTATAGCAAGAGGACATCGACATTGCGATGAATAGCATTAAGGATAATTGTACGATCGATTTCTTCATATTTAATACGTTTTATAACTAATTAATTGAGTGCTAGTTTTACTTCACTCCTCTATAATAATCTCAACTCTTTGCATTCCTGAAGTCACAAAGTATCCCAGCGCTCCTCCAGAAATATTTGTACTTACATTGACTGGCGGGGTTTCAAATGGACTTTCACCACGAAAAGATTCAGTTAATACTTCTTCTATAAAGTCGGAAGAATTCTGTCCAATCGAATACAGTTCAATAATAACCGTGTCACCCATTTCATGGCGGTGATCAAAATTAGTAGCAACTACTTCTTCCAGCATTTCACCGTCAATAAATTCATCATCACCAACAAAACCACGTTCAATGAAATCTGAGACTTCAGTTCCTTTTTGGTAATCGATGATAAAATAGCCATCACCTTCACCCACTGGATCATCAAATGATATGAGTGTTTGATAAAGTAAGATCGAATCGTCTTCACTGGTGATTTCTTCCACAAGTGGGTTTTGAATGGTCGGAGCTGCTCTCATTTCATGAGTGGCTGTATAGTTGTTGCCCTCGTAATTCACCTCTAAGCGATAGGTTTGTCCTGTAATAGCAGTCCAATCTTCGGGTAGGAAGAATCTACCGGTTTCTCTTTCTTCCAGAAAGTACGTTTCCTGATCGGTAGAGATAGTGGCTTCTGCTCCATCTACGTAATCAATTGATTGTTCTCCCAGGAAACTTGTCGAACGCGTCACTGAAACAAACTGGGGTGTGGAATCATCCGTTATCCAACCTGTAATGACGATTTGAGGATCACCATCATTTAAATCGAAGTCAATGGGTTCTCTAAAACAGCTTGTCAGTATCGTAATTAAAAGTGCAACGAATACTATATTTTTTATCATAATAGATCGAGTTTAATATTTGAAATTAAAAGTAATCGCCGGCACGATGGCAAATAGGGATGTCTTCTCAGCGATTGTCGTGCCGGGGTTAATAGTACCATCTACGAATCTGATATTGAATGCATTTTTACGATTGTAGACATTATAAATGCTGAATATCCACTCCGTTTTAAATCGTTTTTGCTCATTCTTTTTTCCTCTCAAAGTCAAAGACAAGTCCATACGATGATAGTCTGGTAATCTTGCACCATTGCGTTCTGAATAGATAGGAACTTGCGTACCCAAGAAGTCATATCCACCAATCGGTACAGTTATCGCGCCACCACTGGTGTAGTTGAAGTTGGCCGCTACAGTAATTCGCTTACTGAGATCATAGGTAGCGACCAGATTGATGGCATGGGGAATATCGTACCGAGCATTATACCAATTTCCATCATTTATAGTGTTGATCTGTCGTCTGGTTTTTGAATATGTATATCCCAACCACCCAGTTAATCTTCCTATATCTTTTTTAAATTGAAATTCCATTCCATAAGCTCTTCCTCGTCCTGTTCTGATCTCTGCTTCTAGATTTTCATTCAAAATCAATTCAGCATGGTCCTTGAAATCGATGACGTTTTTGAATGATTTGTAAAATACTTCAAATGAAAACTGCAATTCGTTGTCTTTGAAATTTCTGAAATACCCTAATACAACTTGATCGGCCAATTGAGGGCGAATCAACTCCGAACTGGAGAACCAAATATCAAAAGGTGAAGAATAGTTACTGTTAGAGGCCAACTGGATATATTGTGCATTCCGAGAATAGCTGGTCTTGATTGAACTCACTTTATTGAGTTGATATCTCATCTTAAATCTTGGCTCTAGATTCCAATAAGAATTATAAATGCCTCCGTCATATGAAGTAGTATCGGTGATTTCATAGTTTTCATCTAAATTGATCACGTCTTGAGGACCAAGATTATGCAGTGACGAGAGCCTCAAACCAGCATCGACTTTTAGATTTTCCGATAGTTCCCATTCGTGATCCACATAGGCTGCTGCTTCTATCGATTTATTGATTTGAACTTGAACCTCTTCGGTTACTCGGCCTCTGCTTATGGCTTTGATTTCTCCTGGAGATATATTGTACCTAATTCCAGATGCACCAAATCTAAAAGTCTGTTTTGGATTCATGTAGGCCACAAAATCTGCTTTTAAGCTATGTTCTTGCAGCCGTGAATCCCAGTCGATTTTGAACAGGTCCAAATCAAAAGACAGAAAGTAATCATAATTGCTAAAGTAGTACGTCACATTTGAGAATAACTTGGGCGAGTATATGTGATTCCAGCGAAAGGTAGAGGTAGTATTTCCCCATTCTACGCGGGCATCGATCTCTTCTTCTGGAGAGCTTATTCCGAATACATCTCTTCCAAAGTATCCTGAAACAAAGAACCTGTTTTTATCATCCAGTTGATAATTGGCTTTTGCATTGAGATCATAGAAATACAAGTCAAAACTCGTGTCAGCAAGATCAGAGTCTCCATTGTTACGGGCATTTTGTACGGCCTTTAGTAGCAAATCGAGATAATTTCTTCTGCCGGCAATAATGAACGAACCTTTTTCACCCAAGGGAGCTTCAAGTGACAATCGACTCATAATAGTACCTATCCCACCTTTGGCTCCGAATTGTTTTCGATTGCCATCTTTCATTCTGATGTCTACTACAGACGATAATCGACCCCCGTAATATGCGGGGAAGCCTCCTTTATAGAATTGAATGTCTTTAATGGCATCCGGATTGAAAGTGGAGAAGAATCCTGCGAGATGTGAAGCATTGTAGATGGGAGCTTCATCCAACATGATAAGATTTTGATCGATGTTTCCTCCTCTCACGTTGAAGCCGGATCCACCTTCTCCTACACTCTGTACACCTGGAAGGAGCTGAAGGGCCTTGATTACATCCACTTCACCAAAGAGTGCAGGAATTTTTTGTACTGTCTCAATGTCTAGGTCTACGACACTCATTTCTGTAGATCGTACGTGTTCTTCTCGTTCGATTACCCCTTCGGAGATGACGATTTCGTCCAGCGTTGCACTCATTTCTGATAAATCTATATCTACGGTTTGGTTTTGGTTCAATGAAACGGGAACAGTCATTCGATCATAACCGAGGTATGAATAGGAAATAGTATAATCTCCTTCCGGCAAGGAAAGCGAATAAAATCCGTAGGAATTAGATACGGTTCCGGCATCACCGTTGGCATCAAATACGGATACACCTATCAAGGTCTCTTTATTGGATTCATCATAAATGTGACCGCTCAAGGTATATTTTTCTATTTCTTTTTGCATCACAGCACCTTGACTGTCGCTCTTTACGATGACAACGGTCTTATTGATCAACTTAAAAGAAAGGTTAGTTTCTTCCAATAGCTTATTCAGAATGTCTTCAATACTTCTATTGGTAAATGTTTGATCGATCTTGATAGCAGGCAGGATGTTTTTATCAAATGACATGATAACATCACTGGATGACTGAATTTTCTTTAAAGCTTGATCGAGTGCATCATTTTTAAACTCGATTGTAATCTTTTGATCCAAAATAGAGCTTTGAGCCAATGCCGTATTTAAGCATAAAAGAAAGAAGAAGAAGGTAGTAATTCTCATTGTATAATTAGTAAAGTTCATAGACATTATTGGTTTCTCTGATTTTCAAGTTGCAGGTTACGCTAATGATTTCTACTACATATTTTAATTCCATATTGTCAAATGTGGTAGAAATACTACAATTGTCGTTAGTAGTAGATAGACTGATTTTGTTGTTGTAATATTCACTTAGGCTTGCAATCACATCTGAAACGCTTTCTTCTTCAAAAGTGAATACACCGGTTTTCCATGAGATGTAATTGTCGTCATTTTCTTTGGATTCGATCAATGAGGATGCTGTTATCAGCGCTTTTTCACCTGGTGTTAGGGTTACACTTTCATCCGTTGAAAGCGAATTGACCTGTACGGTACCGGTGGTGACGCTTACGCTGGTTTCCTCTGAATTGCTATCTATGTTGAATGAGGTACCCAGGACTTTTACATCAGCATGCAAGGTTTTTATGATAAAGGGACGCGAATTGTCTTTCTCTACATCATAAAACACTTCACCTGCCATCGATACATTTCGTAGCTTATTCTCAAACTTTTCGGGATATTGTATTGAAGCATCTTTGTTGAGTATAGCGATAGATTTATCGGGCAATTCTATATGCATGGTGCTTTCAGAATTGTTCATCACCGTAATCATTTCTGGCTCATTGATATCTGAGAATAGGTAAATAGAAGCGGAAGCAAGAATTAAAAGTACCGCTGCTACTGAGGCTATTCTTCTGTACAAAGAGATAGTCTTGGTTTTTTTCCCAATGGCTTTCTTTTGGATGATTCGCCATGCCTGTTCATGATCAAAGTCTTTTACTTCGGCTAATTTGGCATTCCATAACTGCTCGAGAGAATTGTATTCTTTGAGATGTTTATTTTTAAATTCGTCGACTAAGATATTTTCTTCAGGAGATGTTTTTCCCTGAAAATATTTGGCTAAAATTTGATAAATGTTTTCCATAGGTGAAAAGTATGTTCACCTATATCTCGTAGAAAAATCAATGTACCCCTAATTGGGATTGAAAATTTTTGAAAAAAAGACAATAGAGGAGGGGAGATAGTGATGTTTGACGAGTAGGATTCGCAATTTTTGCAGGGCGTTTCCCATTTGATTTTCTACTGTTTTTACTGAAACATCCAGTTCATTGGCTATTTCTGCATAGGTCATACCACTTTTTCTGCTCATGAGAAAGACCTTTCTTGTTTTTGGTGGAAGTTGAGCTGTGAGGAATGCAAATACTGCTTCAATATCATCCTCGAGTAGCTCCGATATTGAATTCGATTCGACATCTGGCAACTCGCTTTCACTCATTTCTATATGCGATTTTTTACTTCTAAGGTGGTCCAGACATTTGAATTTGACACATTTCATTAGATACGGGGCAGGGTTATCCAAATTAAGTAATTTTTTATTTTCCCACAATTGAATGAAGACCCTTTGTACCACGTCTTCGGAAAGATTATAGTCTTTGATAATCGCGTTGGCGTAGTTGCACAACGGAGAATAGTTCTTTTCAAAAATTTCTTTCAGATCAGACATTCATATTTTTTCTGTAAAGTCTTTAGATCTGGCGCAAAATACAAATATGGCGGACATATTCGATCTTTATTTGATTTTACCATCATGAAATCCTGCTCTTTTCCACGTACCACCTTCTACTACCCAAATGTTAGTAACGCGATATTCATTTTTAGACAGAAGAGTATTTCTAGTGTTGGTCACCTTAATTTTAGCGGTTATAATTGCCATATCATCGAATCGTTCAATATTAGATTCTTCCATGATATAATCGTTTACTACCAAATTGCCAGATTCAATATCTTTTTTTCTTTTTCGCAAATAATTAATCCAACTGTCCTTTCCAAAAGCTTTAGAATTTCCATTGGTATGTTGATAGTTGTCCGTGATCATCGTTTCCAGTAAATCAACATTTCCCTCGCGAAAGGCTTGATTGAATTTTTCAATAGCTTGTATCAATTCTTTTTCACCCATGTTAGTAGAATTATGATCTACTTCTTTGGGAGAACAGTTGAGCAATACGGTAATTGTGAATAGTACGATTAGAATAAGGTAGGGTTTCATTAATTGGGAAGTTTGTTTTAATGTTAGAACATAATAGTTTAGTTGGTCAGATCGAAACTACTTAGGGTTACGTAAACACGTCTGAAAGACTTGAACATGCTAGCCCTCGATTGCAATCCATTACTAGAAATTAGTTCGTTACCTAATTTTGGCGGCATTTTTGGTCAAAAATGATGACAAAATTACCATCAAGGCTGCAGTTATTCAATAATCTGAGTGGTTGCGTCGGATTGGGATGGTGGTATTTTCTCAAAATTAATACAGAATTGCTTTACTCATTCATCGGAGTTCATAAATTATGTTTTCAGTGGATAGAATTTTTAGATGTACGCTAAGGTCAAGAGATATTGGGACCCCATAATATATAAATAATGATCGGTCTACAATACCTTATTCCCTCTGGTTTTGTAGCAATGATTTTAACTGACTTTTAAACTTAAAAAGATATCTGATGCATTTTTGAATTTATTTCCTTAATTTTCAATTGATTAGACACGGGCTTTGATAGTCTCCATTTCTTAACAACTCAAATCTTTTAGTATGAAAAACTTCCAAAATAAATTAGTAGAAACGGATACCAGGAAAGCTTCAAAAGAAATTCCTTCGGTAGAGGAGTATATGACTAAAGATTTGATCACTTTTAAGGAAGACACGGATATAAACGTGGTCATTAAATCACTTCTGGATAATCGTATTTCCGGTGCTCCCGTACTCAACGATGAGGGTAAAGTAGTAGGATTGATCGATGATAAAGACTGTCTCAATGTGTTGTTTGGAAATGTATACAATCGAGTTCCCACTACAAAAGAAACGGTATCCAATTATATGTCCAATGTAATGAGAACCATCAGCGTAGATCAGAATATTTTGGATGTGGCAATGATCTTTGTTTCCTCTCCTTTTAAGCGATTGATGATCATGGATAACAACAATAAATTGGTCGGGCAGATCAGTCGTCGGGATGTTTTAAGAGCAATTAAGGAGTTGTCGTAATGGATTTTTTTAGTTCTGGAAAGATCAATTAGCCTTCGAATCCTCTTTCAACTTTTCCATCACTTCATTGTGTGGAGTTGAGCCACCCTATTGCATTTGTTTTAGGCTAAGTTCGAGGTTCTTTTTGTGTCCTTTAGGTATTTCGAAGATTTCTTCTTTGCTTGGTTTCATAAATGGTTACTTTATAATATAGGGCAGCGAAATTGAACGATCGAATGGTAAATGGACTTTTAAGAGTGTATGGTAAATTGATTTTGCGTAGAAATACTGAGTTTTTACGTAATTCTACGCAATCTTTGATTTCAGACTTTTTCGAGTAGTTTTTCGTAGAAAATGTATTCTGAATCGAATGATTTTTCCGTTTTCTTTACCGTAAATTTTACACCATGTTGGACCGCATCACAAAATGCTATTCCTCTCTCCAGTTCATTTCCGGTAGTTGTATGGTGGAGAATCTTTCTGAGATGGTTTATTTTTTTGTCCAAATCCAATTCCCCTATTTTAAGGAGATAAACAATTTCCCCAATTAAAAATGGAATATTTTGATTGCTTTTTACAACTGATTTGTAACCTAAGCTATGTTTGATTGAGGATATTTTTACTTCATCAAAATTCCCGGAAATAATATTAAGATACATTTTCATTAGTTTCCATTGATTTCGACGTTTTCTTTCAAGAGTCCTAAATTTCCCAGAGCTTAATACCCTTTTTATCCATTTCTGTGATTCGATGATTTCACCTCTATTGATGTTTACCTTGACAAGAGTAAAAGCATATAAATACCAGGAATTTGAATACCGGACAGAATTGTTAAGTAGATCATTCAACAGACCTAACGTATTCACAGAGATGTCGTTTTGTTTAATTCGATAGTCTTTTAGTCGATTTCTAAAAATGGATAGGTAGGTAGCATGATTGAAGTAGAGGTTCTCAAAATAGGTTATTGCAGATTTACAGTGATTTTCATACTCTGTTCCATCAGATATGGCTAGAAGAATTTTATAGTAGAAAAAATGAAAATCTGAAGACTCTATACCCAGTCTTGTTTGGGCCTTTATGATCCATGAATTAAGTTCATTTCTGGTTAGGTCATCTGCTATACGATCAGAACTCACTTTGCCAAAGAATAATTTACTTTCGTGTTCCAGGTGGCACAGCTCTTCAAGCTCGGTATATTTTTCATGATAAAATGATATTTGTTCATCATCTTCTTGAGAAACGTAATACTGAAAGATGGATTCTATGACGTTTCTCGCAGTATGATAATCGTGATAGGTCATTGCTTTTTTAACCAGCGTTTTCCCAAATTTAAGGACCACTTCTATCATCCCTTTCATGACCATTTTTCGGTAAGCAGTATATTCTTCTTGTATTTCGAATCTAGCCTTTTGAATATCGCTACCCTTCGAATTGCACATAGAGGCTACTCGAATCATTTTTTTGGTAAGTGTTGTCAAAAAAGATCTAAATGTTGGATGATTTGATGCACAATTATACAGGTTTTGAGAAAGTGTTTGTCTTAGTTCTTTGTTGCTTATGCTTAATTCTGTAGATGAGATAATCTCAAAAGCTTTTTTCTCCATATCGTTCAGATTAGATAGAATAGCATCAGAGCTCTCATTTGAATATAATTTATCGTATAGAATTACGATTGATCTTAACATTTCCATGTTGTTCTTGTTTTGATCTTGTATGAAATCTCGTCATCAATTTTTCATTATCTATATTTCTTTAAAGTCTGTGATATGCTATGTTTAGAATAAACATATATTATGACAGCTT